>SKSV01000204.1 GCA_007122815.1 Trueperaceae bacterium
GGACGGCGAGTCCTGCGCCGATCTGGTGGGTAGGGCGCGGGCGGGCTTCTTCGTACGCGCGGCCAAGCAGCGCGGCGACGGCTGGCGCGTTCCGGCGCGGAGGGACGTGCCGGAGGCCGAGCGGCTCACCGACATGCCCCTGAAGGCGGGCCTGCAATCGATCGAAGTGCGCGATCCTGCGGCGCGAACCCTGCCCCGCACCTTCGTGCTCTTCTCGGCGAAGCCTGCAGACGACCCCTTACGACCAGTCATGCGCAAGATGGCCGCAAGAGCGCGGAGCGACGGCTGGGACTACCGCGAACTGCCCATCCAACATGGCCGGGAGGAGTGTGCGGGCGCGGTGGCGCGCTTGCTGCTCGCGTTGGCTTGATACCCGGCCCAAGGCTGCGCAGAGCGCTCCCTTGACTCGGCGACGGCACGTCGGGAGTAGGCAGCGAGCTGGATTGCCCCGTACCCGAGGAGTGGGTCGACGAGCTGCCTGTCGTCACGCTTGTCGACGGCGCACCTTGAACCTCCGTGCCGGAGTCGCTCCGGGCTGGTCTGGCGGACTTGGCGCGCCTAAGCTTCGGCCTCCCCCTCGTCCTCCACCACCTCGCCAAGCTCCTCCAGCACGCCCTTGTAGAGCTTGAGCGCGAACGCCTGCACCGCCTCGCGTGCCGCGTCGCCGCGCAGTTCGCTCGGCACGCGGGCGTGGGCGACGTGGAGTGAGGCGGCTAGTACAGGCTCGATGAGCGGCCAGGGTCCATCGAAGGGGGCGGTGCCCGCGTCGTTGTCGCTTCCCAGTACGGCTTGATCGAGAGCGAGCAGGGCGGCGTCTGCTGCCCGGCGTTCGGCCTCGCGCTTGTTGCCGCCCTCGCCGTGCCCCTGGACGGTTCCGTCGATAGCGACCTCCGAACGGTACAGAGGTTCGTGGTCGGGGCCACTGCGCTGCGTGTCGTAGACGGGCTTGCCGCGGCCTTCAGCGAGGGCGCGCTCGACGAGCGCGGCTTTCGGGTGACGCATGATCGCTCCTCCTCGCGTTCGCGGGGCCGGCGTCCTCGAGAGCGAGGTGTCGGGATGCGGGACGCGCGAACGCGGTACGGAAGGACGCCCGCGACCGGCCAGCGCGCGACCGCCCGCGCTCCGGCGCACCCGGAGGCGCGTTGAGGAGAGCGGGCCGTCGTTCGCGCCGGCCTCGCGGGCGTCCCTCCACCGCACGGTATCACTCCTGATGGTCGGGTAGCATGGCGGCATGACGCGGCTGCTGCTCTGCGACGACCACGCGATGTTCCGTCAGGGCCTCCGGAGCATCCTCGAGAGCGAAGAGGGCTTCCGGGTGATCGGGGAGGCGGCGAACGGTCGCGAAGCGATACGCCACGCCCTGGACACGAGGCCCGACGTGATCCTGATGGACATCCAGATGCCCGAGCTCGATGGGGTAGCGGCCACGAAGGCGATCCTGGCCGAGCACCCCGAGGCGCGCGTGATCATCCTGACCATGTACCGCCAGGACCGCTACGTGTTCGAGGCGGTGAAGGCTGGTGCGCGTGGTTACCTCCTCAAGGATGCGGGCGCGGAGGACCTGCTGGACGCGATACATCGCGTGGCCGCGGGTGAGACCCTGCTCTCGGCGGAGATCGCGGCCTCGATCCTGGACGAGTTCCGACGTTACGGCGAGCTGCCTCGGCACCCCGAGCACGCGATCTCGGAGCTCACCGAGCGCGAGGAGGACATCCTGCGCCTCTTGGCGCAAGGTTCCTCGAACCAGGAGATCGCCTTGGCGCTCGGGGTGTCGGAGAAGACGGTGCGTAACCGCCTGTCCGAGATCTTCTCGAAGCTGCGCCTGAACAACCGTACGCAGGCCGCGCTCTACGCGCTGCGCGAAGGCATAGCTACGCTCGACCCAAGCGGCGACGGTCGTTGAGTGAAGGCTCCTGGTGTGACCGGTTTGGGTCGCGCCGCAGCCTTGGCGCGCGCCATATGCGAGGTCCCTGCACCGCCGTTCGCCGAGGAGCGCAGGGCTGCGTACCTTAGTGAACTGTGGTGCTCGGCGGGGTTGTCGCCGAGCTTGGACGCGACAGGTAACCTCCTGGCGGAGGTGACCGGTGGCACGGGGCCACGCGTGGTGCTGGCGGCGCACTTGGACACCGTCTTCGGGGAGGACACGGACGTCACGGTCCGCGAGGCCGGCGGGCGCTGGCACGCCCCTGGCCTCGGCGATAACAGCTCGAGCCTCGCGGTGCTCACTGCGCTGGCCGAGGAGATCGCCGCTGGCGAGCCGACGCCGAGGCCGCGCTTGCTACTCGCTGCCACGGTCGGCGAGGAGGGTCTCGGGGACCTGCGCGGCGCGAAGGCGTTGGTGCGAGAGCTGAGCCACGACATCGACGCGTTCGTGGCGGTGGACGGCCACTTGGGTGGTGTCATCGACAGAGCGCTCGGCTCGGTCCGTTTCGAGGCAGAGTACCGGGGTCCCGGGGGGCACTCCTGGGGCGATCGTGGCACCCCTTCGGCGGTTCACGCCATCGGTGAGGCGATCCACGCGCTCACGCGGGTAGACCTTCCGCGCTCACCGGCCTCGAGCCTCAACGTCGGGATCGTGCGTGGTGGGACCGGTGTGAACGCCATAGCCGAGACGGCGTCGTGCGTCGTGGACGTGCGGAGCGTGGAGCAGTCGGAACTGCTGCGTCTCGCTGGTGAGGCGGAGCGGCGGGTGCGTTCGATAGCTCGGCGCCATGGTCTCGAGGTGCGCTTGACGCGCGTGGGTGAGCGACAGGCGGCATCGGTCGAAAACGAGTCGCTCGCGGCCGCCGCCGAGCGCGCGCTTCGCTCGGTCGGGGTGGGACCGCGTCGCGCGGCCAGCAGCACCGACGCGAACGCCGCCATGGTCGCGGGCGTCCCGGCCCTCTGCTTCGGCGTGTACCGCGGCGGGGACGCGCATCGCAAGAGCGAGTGGATCGAGCCCGAATCGCTCGAGCTGGGGCTCGCAGCGTTGAGGGCGTTGTTGCGTGAGTTGAGCGCGTGGTGAACGGGAGCTGAGAGCCCGGGGCGGGGACCGCCCGGGGCGCCCGGGGCGGGGACCGCCCTGCGCGCGGGCGCCAGCGTCAGCGGCTGTCGGCGCTCCCGTGACGCCTCCGACGTGCGTTCAGCGCCATCGTGTCGACGCGTTCGTTGTCGCCTTGCCCAGAGTGCCCGCGCGTCCAGCGCCAACTGACCCCGTGTACAGCGGTCAGCTCCAGCAGCTTCTCCCATAGATCGCGGTTCTTCACGGGGCGTCGGTCGGCGGTGCGCCAACCGTTGCGTTGCCAGTTGTCGAGCCAGCCGTCGCTGAAGGCCCTCTCTAGGTAGCGGCTGTCGGTCACCAGCGTCACGTCACAGGGTTCGCTGAGCGCCTCCAAGGCGCGCACGGCGGCGGTCAGCTCCATGCGGTTGTTCGTCGTGCCCCGCTCGAAGCCGCTACGCGCGCGCTCGTGTCCGTCGTAACGCAGGAGGAAGGCCCAGCCTCCGTCGCCGCTGTTCGTGTCGCAGCTACCGTCCGTGTGGACGGTGACGCGCTTGCGTGCTACCGGCATCGCCGGCATGCTACCGCGAGCGCGGTGCGCGGAGCTTCGCAGGCTACATTGATCATAGCCTGTACACTAGATAACGACTTGCTGGAGCGCGTATCACGCCTCTACGGTGGTCAGTGTCAAGCAAGGTGTATTGACTTCGTCTAAGGTTTGCGCTATCGTCCGATCAGTGTTAGTCCACCCTTCGACGAAGAGTGATGTGCCCGACGAGAGGAGCCGAAGCCAGATGGCGCACGGCAAGTACACGGTCAACGAGGTCGAGGAGCGCACCGGCGTTCCGGCCACCA
>SKSV01000152.1 GCA_007122815.1 Trueperaceae bacterium
CGAGGAGTCGCTTGGTGATGAGTTCGTTGAAGCGCCCCGCCACGAGCGCCACGCGGAGTCCGGCGCCGTCCAGGCGCCCTTCGATGAGCTTCATGGCGTCATGATGTCACGCGCTGGGTGGCGTAGCAGGGGCGTAGCCCACCGTCAGGGTCGCTCGCGGCGCGAGGACACCACGTGTGGCCGTCGCTCGCGGCGCGAGGACACCACGTGTCGCCGTCCCTAGCTGACGCTTACGGGATCCGCTCAGTCCCCCGGCTCGTCCTCGGGCGCGGACTCAGGTGCGTCCTCAGGCGCTGGCTCAGGCGCTGGCTCGGGCACGCCCTCAGGTGCGTCCTCTTGGCGGTCGAGGTTCTCGAAGGTCATGTTGGTCCCGTAGGAGTACATGACCACACCCTCGATCGCGGTCTCCACGCCGTACGCGAGGCCGCCGTCTTGCAGGCGCGCGATCACGATGTTCCAGCCGCGGCTCAGGTCGAAGGTGGCAGCGGTGGCGCGCAGTTCGACGTCGTCGGTGACGTACACCAGGTTGAAGTAACCGAACGGGTCGGTCAGCTCCGGCGGCGCCCTGAAGAACCACTCGTCGAAGAGGTTGTCGTACGTGCCGGTGGCGTTCACGTCGTGATAGGGCTGCAGCCAGGCGGTGGCGTAGCGGACCCCGTCGCGCTCCACCACGAACTCGTTGCCGATCATGAAGGCGAGCGGGAAGGCGCCGCTGTGGAGGGCGCGCAGGTCGCGCTCGTCGGGAAGCATGCCTTCTGTGGAGATGCTGAAGGTGCCCGCCACCATGCGGACCGACCCGATCTCGCGGGCGCCGTCGCCGAGGTCGACGAAGAGGCCGAGGCGCATCTCCGTGGGCAACTCGACAAGTTCGTCGATCTGGGTGCCGCTCACGCGCACGTTCTGCTGGGCGAAAGCCATGCCGCTTGTCGCCGCGAGGGCGAGTGCCAGCAGGAGGAGTCGTCGCATGCCTGTCTCCAAGGTGTCGTTCACCTGAACTCGGGGCCGCGGCGGGTGCTGCGGCCTCTCGTGGTTGCGTGGCCCCCAGGTCTTGACCCGGACCGCGGCAGCTCCGAAACTCGAGCCGACCGCCGGTGCTTGGCTCGATCGCCAGGCCACCTCGTCGTCCCTGTGGGTATATCACGTACTCGCATGAGAGCTGGTGCCGCGCAGATTAAGGCGGCGCCAACGCCGGGAGCCCCAAGCTCGGCTCGCGTCGCCTCTCGGACGCTGAAGAACCTAGGCGCTCAGTCCTGGTAACCGTTCGGGTGAGCCTGACGCCAGCGCCAGGCGTCCGCGACTATCTCGCTCAGGCTCGGCCGCGCGGGCTTCCAGCCCAACTCGCGCTCCGCGAGCGAGGAATCCGCGACCAACACGGGCGGATCACCCGGGCGGCGCGGCGCCACGCGCGAGGGCACCTGCACACCGGTGACCTCGCTCACCACCGCGATGACCTCGGCCACGCTCGCTCCGGAGCCGTTGCCGAGGTTGTACGCCTTCGCCTCACCCGGCTCCAGTGCGCCCAGCGCCCGCACGTGGGCGTCGGCCAGGTCGAGCACGTGGATGTAGTCGCGCACCGCGGTGCCGTCAGGGGTCGGGTAGTCGTCGCCGAACACCTGGACCTCCGCGCGCTCGCCGCTGGCCACCTCGAGCACGATGGGGATCAGGTGCGTCTCGGGCTGGTGATCCTCGCCCCTCTCGGCGCTAGCCGCCGCGGCGTTGAAGTAGCGCAAGGCCACCGACGCCAGTCCGAGGGTGCGCGCCAGCCACTGCAAGGTCCGCTCTATCTGCAGCTTAGTCTCGCCGTAGACGCTCTCCGGCGCGAGCTGAGCGCTCTCGGGTATCGGCGTGCGCTCGGGCGTGCCGTAGAGCGCGGCGCTGGACGAGAAGACCACACGCTCCACGCCCTGCGCGTTCACGGCCCGCAACAGCGCCAGGGTGCCAGCGACGTTGTTGCGGAAGTAGGCGTGCGGGTCGCTCATGGAGTCGCCGACAAGCGAGGCGGCGGCGAAGTGCAGCAGCGCCTCGCAGGGGTTCTCCCGCAGTGCGCCCTGCACGGCTCCCTCGTCGGCCACGTCGGCACGCACGAAGGTCGCATCCGGATGCACGGCGGCGCGGTGGCCGGTCCTGAGGTCGTCGATGACGAGCACCTCGTGGCCGGCCTCGATCAGCGCCTCCACGGTCACGGAGCCGACGTAACCCGCGCCTCCCGTGACGAGCAGTCTCATGCTGAGGATCGTACCGCAAGGCGTACCTGGCGTGACCTTCACGCGCCTGCCATACTGGGCAGGTAACGGGAGGATGACCAGCATGAGCGCTCAGACAAGCACGAGCACCGCCCCAGCAACCACGAGCTCGCTCGACGCCGGCCTGATCTGGTTCGACGGCCAGATCGTGCCGGAGGCCGAAGCCAAGGTCTCGGTCCTCACCCACGCCCTGCACTACGGAACCAGCGTCTTCGAGGGGATCCGCGCTTACGAGACCGAGCGTGGTGCCGCCGTGTTCCGCCTGCGCGAACACAGCAAGCGCTTGCTCGATTCCGCGAAGATCATGGGCATGCCGGCCCCGTGGAGCGTCGAGGAGATCGACCGGGCGATCCTCGAGACCATCCGCGCCAACGAGCGCCAGAGCTGCTACATCAGGCCGCTGATCTGGTACGGCGCCGAGTCGCTCGGCGTGAACCCGGGCCGCAACAAGCTGCACATGATGGTGGCCACGCTGCCGTGGGGAATCTACCTGGGCGACGACGCGGTGCGCAAGGGCGCCTCGCTGCTGACCTCGTCTTGGCGGCGCTCCTCGGGCGACATCATGCCCACCAAGGCGAAGGCGGGCGGCAACTACGTGAACTCGGTGCTAGCGAACGCCGACGCGCGCGAGCTCGGCTTCGACGAGGCGCTCCTGCTCGACAAGGAGGGCTTCGTGGCCGAGGGCTCCGGGGAGAACGTCTTCTTCCTGCGCGACGGCGTCCTGTACGCGATCGCTCACTCCGTCAACCTGCGCGGCATCACCCGCGACACCGTGATCACACTGGCGCGCGACATGGGCACCATCGTCGAATCGACCATGGCCACGCGCGACGAGCTCTACACCGCCGACGAGGCCTTCATGGTGGGGACCGCCGCCGAGGTGACGCCCATCGCCTCGATCGACAAGCGTGCCATCGGCACCGGCGTTGCAGGCCCGTACGGGCTCGCCATGCGCGAACGCTACCTGGACGTGGTGAGCGGCAGGCTGCCCGAGTACCACGAGTGGCTGACGTTCGTGTACGAGTGAGGAGTTTGGTAGCTGTTGTCCAGGCCGATCATCACTCTGGGTCCAGCATCTCTCCCAGCAGATCGTCCTCGGGCGCGAGCGGCTGCAGAACGCGGCCTACGCTCCTCGGGTGGAAGCCGCTAAAGTCCCTCCGTGGGCTCAGCCGCTCGACACGGTAGCGCTCCATCGCCTCGCGTATCAACTCCGAGGTAGGCCTACCCATCGCCCTGGCTGCGCGCCGGAACTCTGCGTAGACGTGCTCTGACACTCTGACGGTGATGGTCTTCATCCAACACCATGATGCACCCTGCGGTCTCACGCCTGCTCCGAGTCAGCAGGCACCCTTCAGAACGTGACCCTGACTCGCCCCTCGTCGAAGGTGATGGTGCTCTCGCCACCGAGCGTGAAGCCGGTCTCCAGTGCCACCCCGATCCAGAAGGCGTCGCCCGTGACGAGGTCGGCCAGGTCGGCGGCCGCCTCACCCTCTCCCACGACGACCTCGCGCGGCTCGTCCAGCTCCAGGGTGAACGGGCCTCCGAGCAGCACGTCGCCACCGTCGCGGGCGGCGACGCAGGTCGCCG
>SKSV01000061.1 GCA_007122815.1 Trueperaceae bacterium
ATGATCAGGGGCACTCCTGAGCCGAAGACCACGTCGGCGGCCTCCGGGTCGACCAGGATGTTGAACTCCGCCGCCGCGGTGACGTTGCCCCAGGGGATGCCTCCGCCCATGATCGAGATGCCGCGCAGCGAGCCAGCGAGGTCTGGGGCGGTGCGCAGCGCCAACGCCACGTTGGTGAGAGGACCGGTGGCGACGAGCCAGACCTCGCCAGGGCGTGACCGGACGGTGTCGACGATGAAGCCCACAGCGTCATGCGAAGCCACCGTGCGGGAGTGCGCAGGATGCACGGGACCGTCGAGCCCGCTCGGCCCGTGGATGAACTCTGCGGTGCGCAGCTCCGCCACCAACGGGCGAGGGCTGCCGGCGTGAACGGGGACCTCGAGGCCCAACACCTCGCTCATCGTGAGGGCGTTCGCGGTGGTGCGCTCGAGCGGGGCGTTGCCCGCCACGCTGGTGATGCCGAGCAACTCCGTGTGGCGCGCCGCCAACGCGATCGCTAGGGCGTCGTCGTGACCGGGGTCGCAGTCGAGCACGACGGGTGGGACGTCGCGGCCCGCCACGTCAAGCCTGCGCAGGCGGCGTCTGCAGCGTGTCGCCCTCCTCGATCGCCTGCGCCACCTGCTCCTCCGCCGGCAGCACCAGGGCCTGGACGACCTGATCGTCTTCCCCCAGCCGCATGACCGTCACCCCCTGCGAGGCGCGCCCGTAGCGACTGACCTGAGCGACCTTCGTGCGGATGAGTATGCCCCCTTGAGAGAGCGCGAACAGCTCCTCGCGGCCGCTGACGTGGGAGAGGCTGACCAGGTGACCGATGCGCGGCGTCACGCGGAGCGTGATGACGCCCTGACCGCCGCGCCCCTGGCGCGGGTAGTCGCTGAACGCCGTGCGCTTCCCGTAACCCCGCGAGGAGACCGCCAACAGTTCGGCGCTGTCGTGCTCGACCAACGGCACCACGGCCAAGCTCACGACGCGGTCATCGCCGCGCAGCTTCACGCCGATGACGCCCTGCGTCGCCCGGCCCGTCTCCCGCACCTGCGACTCGGGGAAGCGGATGGCCATGCCGCCGCGCGTCGCTAGGCAGACGTCCGCGTCGCCGTCGGTGATACGCACGGCCACCAGCTCGTCGCCTGGCACCAGGTTGATGGCGATCAGGCCAGAGGAGTACATGTTGGCGTACTCGGCGATGGCGGTGCGCTTGACGAGGCCGCCGCGCGTAGCGAAGACGAAGAAGCCGGGCTGGTCGAGACGCTCGATCGTCAAGACGGTCTGCACCCTCTCACCCTCCTGTAGCTGGAGGATGTTGCGCACGTGGTTGCCGCGAGCGTTGCGGTCGGCCTCGGGGAGGTCGTAGATCTTCTCGCGGAACACGCGCCCGCGGTCGGTGAAGAAGAGCAGGTGGTCGTGGGTGCTACCCACCAGCAGCAGCTCGTTGACGTCCTCGTCCTTGGTCTTCTGGGCGGTGCTTCCCCGGCCGCCGCGAGCCTGAGCACGGTACGCGCTGGCCGGTGTGCGCTTGATGTACCCGCCGCGCGTCAAGGTCACCACCATCGCCTCCTCGGCGATCAGGTCCTCCTTGGTGATGTCGTCGGAGAGGTCGACGATCTGGGTCCTGCGCTCGTCCGCGAAGCGCTTGCGCACGTCGCGGAGCTCGCCCTCGATGACCCGCCAGAGCTCGTCCTCGTGCCCCAAGATCAGCTCGAGGCGGCTGATCTCCTCCATCAGGGCTCGGTACTCGTCCTGGATCTTGCCTCTCTCCAGCCCCGTCAGCCGCTGCAGGCGCAGGTCGAGCACGGCTTGGGCCTGCACGTCGGTCATGCCGAACTCGCGCACCAGACCGGCTCTCGCCTCGGGGCCGTCCGCCGAGGCGCGGATCAGGGCGATCACCTCGTCGATGCGGTCCAGAGCTATGAGGTAACCCTCGAGCACGTGAGCACGCTCGCGCGCCTTGCGGAGCTCGAACTCGGTGCGCTTGCGCACCACGTCGGCGCGGTGATCGAGGAAGTGGCGCATGAGCTTCGGAAGCGGCAGCAGCCTCGGGGAGCGGTCGACGATCACCACGGTGTTGAACGAGAAGCTGGTCTGGAGCTGGGTGAACTTGTAGAGCTGGTTGAGCACCAGCTCGGGGATCGCGCTCCGCTTCAGCTCGAACACGATGCGCATGCCCTGACGGTCCGACTCGTCGCGCAGTGCGGCGATGTCCTCGATGCGCTTGGCGCGCACCAGCGCGGCGACCGTCTGGATGAGCGAGGTCTTGTTCACCTGGTAAGGGATCTCAGTGACCACGATCGCGATCTTGCCGCCGCGCTCCTCGATGCGGGTCCGGCCCCGCACACGCACGGAGCCGCGGCCCGTGGCGTACGCCTCGCGGATTCCTTCGGCGCTGATGAGGCCGCCCGTGGGGAAGTCGGGTCCCTTCACGAAGCGCATGATGCCGTCCACGTCGATCTCACGATCGGCGATCATGGCGATCAGGCCGTCGACGATCTCTCCCAGGTTGTGGGGCGGGAGGTTGGTGGCCATCCCGACCGCGATCCCGCTCGCGCCGTTCACGAGCAGGTTCGGGATCGACGAGGGCAGCACCTCCGGTTCGCTAGAGGTGCCGTCGAAGGTCTCGCGGTAGGGCACGGTCTCCTTGTCGAGGTCGGCGAGCAGCACCTCGGCCAGGCTCGTGAGGCGCGCTTCCGTGTAGCGGTACGCCGCCGCCGGGTCCCCGTCGATGCTCCCGAAGTTCCCCTGACCGTCCACCAGCGGGTAGCGCAAGTTCCACGGCTGCGCCAACCGGACCATGGCGTCGTACACGGCGCTGTCGCCGTGGGGGTGGTACTTGCCGAGCACGTCCCCGACCACTCCGGCCGACTTGCTGTGCCTTCGCGGCGGCACCAAACCCGCTTGGAGCATGGCGTAGAGGATCCTGCGCTGCACTGGCTTGAGGCCGTCTCGGACGTCGGGCAGGGCCCGGTCCACTATGACCGACATGGCGTAGTTGATGAAGCTGGTCTTGATCTCGTCCGTGATCTGGATAGGGACGACCTGTCCTTCGTTCAAGCGAACGTCCTCCTCCGGCCGGGGCCGTAACGTGCGAGTCTACCACCCCGCCAATCTCCGCACCAAGTGGTCGCCAACTCGTCCAGGACGCATTTGGTGTAGCCTGGACCATGCGCACCTTGAGCGAGGAGACCGTCGCCGACCTCACCTGGGAGGGCGTGCTCGAGGCGCTCGAGACGGCGTTCTTCGACCCGGGGCACTACCACGCGAGCGATCGCGTGATGCTGCCAGGACCCGACGACGGCACCCTCCTCTGCATGCCGTGCGCCGACGTGGACGGTTGGTTCGGCGTCAAGCAGGTCAGCGTGCTGCCACGGAACCCCGAACGCGGCCTCCCCACGGTGCAGGCCTGGTACACGCTCTTCCACCCGGACGGCAGCCCGGCGCTGGCGCTGCCTGCGGGCCTCCTCACGAGGCTGCGCACGGCGGCGGTGTCGGCGTTGGCGGCGGAGAGGCTGGCGTCGCCCGGGGCCCGCAGCCTCTTGATGGTGGGGACCGGATCGCTCGCGCCGTGGATGGTGAGGGCCCACCTCCAAGTACGCGCGTACGAGGCGGTGTGGATCTGGGGTCGAGACCCCGCTCGCGCCGAGCTGGTGGCCGCCGACGTGCTCGCGGGCTTCGGTGGCGCCGCGAACCGCCCCGCCGTGGCCGTGACGGGCGAACTCGAAGCCGCGGTGCGGGCCGCCGACGTGATCAGCGTCGCGACCACCGCGCGGGAGCCGCTCGTGCTCGGCGCGTGGCTCTCAGCGCGTCAACACCTGGACCTCGTCGGCGCGTTCAC
>SKSV01000116.1 GCA_007122815.1 Trueperaceae bacterium
GACGGCATCGCCACCTGGTTCATCGACACCGACTACAACGGCGAAAGCTTCTTCGTCCGCCACGCCTACTTCCTCGGCGCCGGCGACCCCTACAAATCCCTCAAGACCAGCCTCCGCGCCGAGATTGACGAAGACGCCTGGTCAACGCTGCACAGCGACCTCTCCCGCCCCTTCACAAAACCGGCCGGCGGAAGGATTGCGGTCAAGGTGATCAACCATCTTGGTGACGAGGTTATGAAGGTGGTTCGCGTTTGAGAGAACCCGATGGGGCTGGAACGTGAACTTTTTCATTTCAGACACGTTTAGCGACAGCCTCTCGAGGCTTCCGGCTCAGCATCAGAAAGCGGTCAAAACTACCGCCTTTGACCTGCAGCTGAACCCGGCACAGCCGGGACTGAAACTGCATCGGCTTGACCGTGCCCGCGACAAGAATTTCTGGTCTGTACGCGCCGGCGGCGATATCCGCATTATCGTTCATCGCACCAGGTCCGCCTTCGTATTGTGCTACGCGGACCACCACGACAACGCTTACGCCTGGGCCGAACGGAGGCGCCTGGAACGCCATCCCACAACCGGCGCAGCGCAGCTGGTGGAGGTCCAGGAGACCATCCGGGAGATAGCGGTCACCCATCATGTTGTGCAAGAGCGGTCGTCCATGCGCAGCATTCAGCCTCTGCGGAACCTCTCGGATGAACAGATGCTCTCGTGGGGTGTTCCAACTGACTGGTTGGACACAATTCGCACCGCAGACGAGGAGCAGCTACTTGCAATTGCCGAACGACTGCCCGCGGAAGCTGCGGAAGCTGTTCTGGAGGTCGCCACCGGAGGCGTGCCGAGACCGGTCGTGTCCGTGTCAGAGACGAGCGATCCTTTCGATCACCCCGAAGCACAACGACGATTCCGCGTAGTCGCAGACATGGAAGCACTGCAACAGGCGCTTGCCTACCCGTGGGAGAAGTGGATGGTGTTCCTGCATCCGGAGCAGCGTTCCGTCGTCGAGTACCAGTGGTCCGGGCCGGCACGCGTCAGCGGGTCTGCCGGTACCGGCAAGACCGTTGTGGCCCTGCACCGGACTGCATTTCTTGCACGCCGGAGAGAAGAAAGCCGTGTTCTCTTGACCACGTTCTCGCAGACACTGGCAGAGTTTCTCAAGATCAGGCTGCGCCGCCTGGTCGGCAGTGAGCCGCGTATTGCCGAGCGCATAGAAGTGACCGCGGTTGATCAGATTGCCGCGCGTTTGTGGAAGGGCAGAGGCAGCGGAGAGAAAATCACAACAGAGCAGTCGGTCAATGAGATGCTGCAGAGCCTCTATGAGAAATCGGACAGCCCGCCGTTCGAGTTTGCTTTCGCCCTCGTTGAGTGGACGCACATCGTTGACCTGCATAATCTGACCACGTGGGAGGCGTACAGGGACATCCCGCGGCTTGGACGCAAGACCCGTCTGCCTGAGAGTCGACGACAGCAGCTCTGGTCGATGTACACCGGCCTGCGCGAAATGCTGGCTGAACACGGTCTTGTCACGATGTCACAGGTGTACCACGCTCTTGGCCGGCAATACGCCTCGGAAGCTCAATCACGTCCGTACGATCACGTGGTGGCCGATGAAGCGCAGGACATCAGTCCGGCTCAGCTCGTCTTTCTCTCCGGCCTTGCAGGCAGCGGCGCGGACGCGCTGTTCTTCGCCGGTGACACGGGGCAGCGGATCTTTCGGCAACCGTTCTCCTGGGTTCGTCTGGGAGTGGAGGTTCGTGGGCGTTCGCGACTATTACGGGTAAACTACCGCACCTCCCACCAGATACGCCAATACGCGGATCGGCTGCTTGATCCGGTCGTCACTGATCCGGACGGTAACAGCGCCAGGCGTGACGACACCGTTTCGGTCTTCAACGGCCCGGTACCTCGCGTGCAGATCGCCCGGAGTGTGGAAGAGGAAGTGTCACTGGTAGCCGAATGGATCACGGAGTTGCTTTCCCTCGGCATCGCGCCCGAATCGATCGGGCTGATCGTGCGCTCCGGCAATGAAATCGGGCGCGCCGAGCAGGCGGCGACGGCGTGTGGACTGCCGTTCAGTGCAGTAGGGTACCGTAAAGGTCCCCAGCACGGATCTCTCGCAGTTGCCACCATGCATCTATCCAAGGGGCTCGAGTTCCGCGCCGTGGCAGTTATGGCTTGCGACGACGAGGTGATCCCGTCCCAGCCCCGCATCGAGGCCGTGGGAGATGAGGCTGACCTGGATGAAGTCTACACCACCGAACGGCACCTTCTCTACGTGGCCTGCACACGCGCCCGGGACCATCTGCTCGTGACCGGCGTAGAACCGGGGTCGGAGTTTCTTGATGATATGCAGGAATGGTGGACATGACAGACAGGTAATTGACGATCACTGATGCGCTCGGTTGCGTCCAGCGCAGGCTCTATCTCTGGATCAGCCAGGTCATGATCATTGCATTGCGGCGCGGAATTAAGAGATGTACAGAACGAACCAGAATCAAGATGGTCCGACCAGACAGGTGTTGCGCAGCCGGGGGTTAACTTCGAAACCGAGAGGGAATAACATTGACCCGACTCTGTATAGGAGCGCCGGTGGATACCAAAGTTTCTCATGTGCGGGTCCCCATCTCACAACCTGTGCTTCTCGGTGCGGCCGTTGATAGAATGTCGATCGATGTAGTATCAGGATGTTAAGCAGTGCAGTTCTTGCAGGACGGGCCTGACATTCCGAATGAACTCGTAGACGCACTGCTCGAAGACCGTGCAGTCTTCTTCTGTAGCGCGGCATCGGTCACCTCCAATTCAGTCAAGTGTAGGTGACAACTATTCTGGCAGAGCGCGATGAGCTCGACAGACACCTGCGAGAATTGAGTCGAGTTAACCCTGCCTTAGCGAATTCCGACCATTTTCGACGACTGAAGGATCTCACCATCCATTAGTGGCTGAACGCAGCAAGGCCAACGGCGGAGTTTCTTTGGGGGTGGTCGGTCTATGCTACCTGCCGGAGCCTGCGGGTAATGATCCACACGGGAGTCCGAAGCGCCAGTAGAACTTGATTCCGGCGTTGCATCGTCGGAGGTTCGGGGGTGTCCACCGGCTTTCGGTGCGACGGAACGGGAAGCGATCTCTTGGTTCGCATTCCATGATGCCCTGCGGATCTTTTGCACAGTGATTACAGTGGACCAGTTGCCTGACAAACCGCAGATATGATTCTCGCGTTCTCGGAGTCTTTCCGTTGAGCAGGAACGCGCGCTCCATCTTGCAATGGTTGAGTCCACCTGAGTAGTGCAAATCCGAGCAGTGAGGGTGACCAAGACCGCACACGCCTGGTACGGAAAACTTCACACAGACTCCACCTGATCTCCAGATGCCGGTCATTCTGAGGTTCGATACTTGCCGCATATCGGACGCCGGCATGTGCCGGTACGGAGGTTTCTGAGATGAATCGATTAATTTCCCGCATAGGTCTGTTGCTTGGACTTGCCCTGCTGACCGTTCCGCTTGCCGCACAGGACTTCGGGGCGGCAGGAGCGCTCGCGCGCGACACCTTGAGCGTTGAAGAGATGCTCGTGTATGCTCTGCAGGACGAATACCTTGCCCGAGCCGAATACGAACTCATCCTGGAAGAATGGGGCATACAGCGACCCTTCGCCAACATAATCCGGTCGGAAGAACGACACATCGCTGCGCTGCTTCCGCTTTTCCAACGCTACGGTGTAGAGGTGCCCGAAGATACCGCCGCACAACACGTGATCATGCCTGCATCTCGCCGGGAGGCTTTCGAGATCGGCATCCATGCGGAAAAAGAGAATATCGCCATGTATGCGGC
>SKSV01000338.1 GCA_007122815.1 Trueperaceae bacterium
GCCGCACGAAGGCGAGGGCCGCCTGCCAGCGTGAAGCCCGCGCCATGAACCGACCCGATACGCGCCTGGCTTCGTCGTCGCCCTGGTCGACAGTCGTCGAGAGGAAGGCGTAGGAGCGCAGGCGCGAGCTGCGCGCGACCAGGTCGGAGTACGCCTTCAGCGACTCCTCGAGCGTAGCCGCCGACTCGGTGATCCGTCCGCGTCGGGCTGCCAACTCCTCGACCAACGCCTCGGTCTTCACTACGTCCTCTTGGAAGGCAGCTTCGTCTGGGTAGAGGCTGGAGAGATCCCAGGTCTCGAGAGCAGGGACCTCGGAGCGTTGCGGTAGGGCGGAGCTGTTCATGCCAAGAGCGTACCCGCTCCGGCAGAAGCTCGTGTGGCACGTCGGCCCAGCGGCACGGCTCAGGCGCGTGCAGACGGCGGCCCGCAGGCGCGCGGACCGCTCTAGGCGATAGCTGGAAGGTGTCTGGTCGACAACCACTTGCGTTTCTGTGCCCCAGCGCGTATGGTGCGGCGTCCAGGAAGACAGCCAGAACGGCGGTTTTCGGGGCCCGAGCCTAACGGCTCGGAAGTAGAGGACGGTTAAGGGTTCAAGCCCACACCGCCAGGAAGATTAGGTAATGGCATGGCTACAGGTGTTGTAAAATGGTTCAATGCAGAAAAGGGCTTCGGCTTCATCGCCGTGGAGGGCGGTGGCAAGGACGTCTTCTGCCACTTCTCCGCGATCATGGGTGACGGTTACCGTAACCTGAACGAAGGCGACGAAGTGGAGTTCGACGTCGAGCAGGGCGCCAAGGGCCCGCAGGCGAAAAACGTCAAGGTCACGCGCGCAGCCGCTCCTTCGATGGGTGGACGCGACCGCTACTAAGTCCCGTAGCACTGATAGCGCCGCCCGGGGTCACCCCCGGGCGGCGCTCAATTGTGTTCATCGTGCGCGCGAAAGGCGCAGGAGCTACGTGTCCCTTCGCTCCTGCAACCGCCCGCGCAACAGCAGCGCAGCACCAACGACGATCAGGGCCACCGGCACCAACCAATCCGCGCGCGCCAACCCGACCACGAGGGCCAACACGGCGCAGGCCGCGGCTGGGAAGACCGCCCAAGACTGGGGTCTGGCCGTGCCACGCCACACCACCGCGAAAGTAACGGCGAGGCCCAGGAAGAACACCGTCCCCCCGGTCGGTTCGCGCAACGCGTCACCTGCCCAGGCGATCACCGAGAGCGTGAACAGGACGCCAGCCGGGATCACCGGCCACCAGCGCCTCGCGTCGGCCACGACCAGCGAGAGGAAGCCAGCCCCGGTGGCGGCGAGGAAGCCAGCGCCCCCGAGGTCTCCTTGCACCGCTGAGGCGAAGGACAAGCCGAAGGCGGGGAAAGCGGCGAACATCAGCCAGTCGTTGGCCTTGCGGCGCGCCAGCCAGAGCAACAGCACGCCCGCGGCGCCGAACAGCAGCGCGCCGACCACTCCTCCGAGTTGCGGCATCCAACCGACGGTGCTCGTGAGAGCCAACATGCCGATCACTATCAGCGCGACGGCGATGATCGTACGGCTGTCGTCGCGCTCTAGCGGCGATCCCTCTGAGCGAGCTCGATCAGGGCGCGGACCCTCGGGTACGGGACCGGGTCCAGACGGTGGGGGCTGTGGTGTGTTGACGGGACCTTCGTTCATGGGTCGCCTCCTAGGGCCAACACCATGCTAATGGCCGGCCAGGTAAGGCGCACGGGTCTCGCAGCCGGCGAGCGGTAGGGTCGTGGGCATGGCAGCTCTGGTCCTGATGATGCTCGACGGCGTCTCCGCCGATCACCTCGCGCGCCACCGGGCGCGCCTGCCGAACCTCACGGCCCTGAGCGAGCGCGGCACCTGCGTCGAGCGGTTGGCGCCGGACCTCCCGGCAACGTCGCTTCCAGGTCGCACCTCCATCCTGACGGGCGTCGACTCTGCCGAGCACGGGGTGTTCGGCAACCTCATCTGGGACGGTTCGCGGTTCCGCTACGCCAACCCAGACGACGTTCGAGCTCCCACGCTCACGCAGCGGGCCTTGGCGGCAGGCCTGCAGGTGGCCGTGCTCGGTTACGGCATGGTGCGCCCCGAGGACGCCACCACCTTCCACCACGCCTGGTGGGCGAACGAGATGCTGCAGCGGGCGCGCGATCGAGATCCGATCCCGGCCGATGAAGGTTGGCTTCGCACCTCGCGCCACGTCGACGCGAGCGGCCGTCTCGCGGCCCTCGCCGAATCAGGCCTGCCGCGCGACGTACCGGACGCCTACGCTGGCGACCGCATGCACTACCTGATGAGCGAGGTGACCGGCGACCAGACGATGGTCCAGTGGTCCGCTGCGCTGGCGGCCGCGCCCGCACCGCCAGACCTCATCGTCACCGAGGTGCTCACGCCCGATACGGTTCAGCACGTAGCAGGTCCCGACCACCCCTTCTCCCTCTGGGCGCTCAGCTACGCCGACGCTCTCGTGGGCGAGGTCGTGCGCGCCCTAGACCGATCAGGCCGCCTGCAGAGCAGCACCCTGGTGGTGACCTCCGACCACGGTCACGGGCCGGTCGAGCGAGCCCTCTACGTCGACGCCTTGCTTCCCGGCGCCACCAGCGCCTGCGAGGCGGGCGTCCTGTACGTCGCCGTGGATGGTTCGCGCGAGGGGGCGCGCGTCGCCGAGCGCCTGGCGGAGCACGGCATCAGGCGCCTGCCGGGCGACCACTTGCCGGCCGAGCGCCGAGGGGAGGTGGCGGCCTTCGTGGCGGAGGGTGCTACTGGTTTCGAGCCGAGCGCTCCGGCAGAGCTCGCTGGCGCGCTGGAAGGTCCGTCGCGCTACCCGTCCGGGCACGGCTTCGCTCCGGGGACCCCTTCGGACGACCGCTTCCTGATCGCCGCAGGGCCGGGTGTGGCGCGACGGCGGATCGCACACGCCGCCTCCGCGGACGTGGCTGCCACCGTCGCAGCGCTGCTGGGTCTCGGCGCGCTGGGAGCGGGACGGACGCTCACCTGACACTGCCCTGACATCGGCGCGCGAACCTTGCCCTCGACGCGAAGCGTGCTAAGGTCCACGAGTTCGACCCTGGCGCGACCGTCCGTGCCGCCGACTTCGCGATCCTCGCTAGCGACGGCTGAGACGGTGCGTCGCGCTCGCGCGAGCCACCACGGCTTCAAGCGAGGCTCGATGAAGGGAGACGCTATGTCAAGGCTTAGGCTGCCCGCCCTGCTGGCCGTTTCGGTTGCGCTTCTCAACGGTTTGCTGCTCGCGCAGGCTCAGGAGGGGAGGCTCGTCGTATCGCTCTCGAGCGACCCCACCTCGCTCTTCCTCCCGCGCGCTGCTGACCGGACCGCCACCAACGCCGCTCTGCCGCTCTACGACTCGCTCGTGTGGATCAACGACGACCTGGAGATCGAGCCCGCTCTCGCCGAGAGCTGGGAGGTCTCGCAAGACGGCACGGAGTACGTCTTCGAGCTGCGCCGCGACGTGAACTTCCACAACGGCGAGCCGTTCACGGCCGAGTCGGTGGTCACCACCTGGCAGACCGGCAGCGACCCGACCAACGATTACGCGAACTTCTACGACGCCGCTGACCTCGTCGAGGCCATCGACGACTACACGGTCAGGATCACGACCCCCGAACCCAACGCCACCTTCCTCACCACCGTGGCGATCTCCTGGGGCATGGTGCCGCCCGCCTACATGGCCGAGGTCGGCATCGACGGCTTCGCCCGCGCACCCGTCGGCACGGGTCCGTTCCGCTTCGTGTCGCGCTCGGCAGGCGACCGCATCCTGATGGAGGCCAACCCCGACTACTGGCGCA
>SKSV01000395.1 GCA_007122815.1 Trueperaceae bacterium
CAGCTGGCGCTGGCCGGTTTGCGATCGGTGATCCCACCCGACGAGGTGGTCTCTGCCATGGCCTCGGTGGGCCGTCTGCTGCCTCCCGAGTTGCGTGAGACGGGTGAGGGCGGCATAGCCGACACACCGACCGGACGCCGCATAGCGCTGCAGCTGGCGCGCTAGCTCGAGCGCGCGGCCCACTCCGTGAGCGCGGCCCACTCCGTGGGCGCGGCCCACTCCGTGGGCCGGCTCACTGTGACTCGTGAAAGATGGCATATGCTCTTTTTCACGAGGGACATTAGTCCCTCCCCTGATGCCAGCGCTACCGGAGGTCCCGATGAACCCGACACGATCCCCACGACATCGCGTAGCCATCCTCGGCGCGGGGTTCGGCGGGATGGCTGCAGCACGATCCCTGAGCCGCCTGCCAGTCGACGTTACCCTGGTCGACCAGCACGACTACCAGACCTTCCAACCGCTGCTCTACCAGGTGGCGACGGCGGTGCTGCCTGCCGAGAACGCAGCTCACCCGTTACGGTCGCTGCTGCGCGGCGCCAAGAACGTCGGCGTAAGACGCGGTCGCGTCGAGCGCTTCGAACTCGACGATCGCCGCCTCCGCCTGGATGGTGGTGGGACGATCGAGTACGACACCCTCGTGGTCGCGGCCGGTTCGACTTACGGGGACTTCGGAGTACCGGGCGTGAGCCACCACGCGTTCGTGCTGCAGAGCCTCCTCGGAGCCGTTGGCATCCGGAACCACGTCCTGCGACAGTTCGAGTCGGCCGCCCTGGACCCCGCAGGCGCCGACGATGGCCGCCTCGACATCGTCATCGCGGGCGCCGGTCCGACCGGGGTGGAGATGGCAGGATCGCTGCAGGAGCTGTTCTCGGTCCTGCGTCGCGACCACCCCCAACTCGCCGACGCCACTGCCCGCATCGTGATGGTGGAGCCCGCCGGGTCGGTGCTCCCGCAGTACGGGCCCCGCGCGCGCCGCTACGCCGAACGCGAACTGCGTCGCCGCGGTGTCGAGCTGCGTCTCGGTACGGGCGTCGCGCGCGCTGAAGCCGACCACGTCGAGCTGACCGACGGCACCTGCATCGCGACGCGTACGCTGGTCTGGGCCGCCGGCGTCCGAGCCAGCGCGCTCGGCGAGCAACTCGGCGCCCCTCTAGGGCGCGGCCGGCGCGTGGCCGTGACCGAGAACCTGCACCTCGAATCGCGGCCCGAGGTCTTCGTGATCGGTGACATGGCCGACGCCCCAGGACCGCTTCCACACCCACAAGTGGCGCAAGTAGCTTCCCAGATGGGCGCGCACGTCGGCAGAGTGTTGCGGGCACGCTTGAGCGGGGCGAACGCGCCTCCCTGGCGCTACCACGACAAGGGACAGATGGCCGTCATCGGACGCGGCGCGGGAGTCGTCGAGCTGTCTCGACGCTACGGCGGCTTGCGCTTCGGTGGGTTCATGGGCTGGCTCGCCTGGCTGTTCGTGCACCTCGTCTACCTGCCGGGGCCGCTCAACCGCCTCGCCGCGCTGAGCGCCTGGCTGCACGATGCCTTCACGCGCGAGCGCGCCGCGCGCCTCATCCTCGAGCGCGGGTCACCTGAGCTGGGGCGCGGGTCGCGCTGGTCGGACCCGGCATCGCCGGTCTCTGACGGGTCGGGGAGGCACAACCCGACCGGCGAGGACCTGCGCCGCGCCGCTTGAGCAGGCGTACGGCATGGCGCGCCGACCCGCCCTGGTCGCGGCCAGCGGTACCATCACACGATGAGCGAGCTACCGAACGGTTTCGACGACGCAACCCTGCGAGAGGCTCTGGACGTCGCCATCGCAGCGGCGGACGCCGCCGCACGAATCCACCGCGGTCACCAGGGCGGTCCCATGGGCGTTCGAACTAAGTCCACGGACATCGACCTCGTTACCGAGGTGGACACGCTCTCGGAGGAAGCCATCCGATCCATCCTGGCGGAGCGCTACCCCGACCACGCCTTCCTCGGCGAGGAGACCGGGCAGGACGTCGAGGCGCGCTGCCGGTGGATCGTCGACCCGCTCGATGGCACCGTCAACTACGCCCATGGGTTCCCGTTCTACTGCGTCTCCATCGCCTTGGAGGTGGACTCGCAGGTGCTGGTGGCGGTCGTGCAGGACACCGCCCACGGCGAGCGCTTCACCGCCATGCGTTCACACGGGGCCTTCGTCGACGGTCGCCGCCTCCGCGTGAGCGAGACCACCGATCCTCGCGAATCTATGGTCAGTACCGGCTTCTCGTACGATGCGCCCACGATCGAGAGGAACCTACCGGTCCTGAACCGGGTCCTCCCGCGCACGCGCGGGCTGCGGCGAGCGGGTGCTGCCGCGCTGGACCTCTGCTACGTGGCGGCCGGCCGTGTGGACGCCTTCTGGGAGTACCGGCTCAACGCCTGGGACGTGGCAGCGGGGATGCTCATGGTGCGCGAGGCGGGCGGGAGCGTGACCGGCGAGGACGGTAGCCCGTACCGCTGGGACCATCAGGCCATGCTGGCGAGCAACGGCGCGGTTCACGCCAAGCTCATGGACCTGCTAGGGCTCGATCGGACGATCGCCTGACGCCTGGCGTGCCCCACGAGGATGAACTAGCCCCTCCCGCCAGGGCCGTCGAGACGAGTTCCTCACTGAGCTCCCAAAGGCGCTGCTGAGCGCGCTGGTCCCGCGCCTTGGCGGCGAAGGGGCGCTCGCGCCTGTCGACGAAGTAGGCACCGTTTCGCCCTGACGGTTCGCTCGAGCTCGCGAGCCACACCACCGTGTCGGCAGCGCGCTCGGGTGAGCGACCGAAGAGCTTCTGGCCCAGGCGAACGGCCCTCTCCGACCAACCACCCGTGTGGCCGAAGGACGTGGCCACGAACCCGGGATGCATGGCGAACGCATCGATCCCAAGCCTCGCCGAGCGGCGGGCAAGCTCGCCGGTGAACAGCTGGTTGCACAGCTTGGACCAGGCGTACGCCAGCCAACCGTAGTAGAGCTTCGTGGAGTTGGGGTCGTCGAGCTGCAGGCGCGCCGCCTTCGCCGCGTCGGACGACACCGTGACCACCCTTCCGCCGGAGTCGCTCAGCTCCGGCAGGAGCTCCGCGGTGAGTGCGAAGGCACCGAGATGGTTGAGCGCGAAGGTCAGCTCGAGCCCGTCTCTGGTCACCACACGTCGCGCCACGTAAGCGCCGGCGTTGTTAACGAGCGCGTCCAAGCGCGTGAAACGCTCCCGGAAGCTCGTTGCGAGCGCTACCGCCTGCTGCGGCCGTGAGAGGTCGGCGGGCAGGAAGTGTAGGCTCTCGGAGCCCGTATCGCGGCGTAGTCGCTCCACTGCTTCAGCCCCAGCGCCTCCTGGCCGGGAAGCGCACGCCACCTCCCAGCCGGCCAGAGCTAGATCGCGTGCGGTGGCGAAGCCGATGCCCGAGCTCGCGCCCGTGATCAGCGCGGTCGGCCGCGTGGCGGAGTGAACGTCTGCCATCGTTGCCATCGTTACAGCGTACGTCGCGCCAGTTCACCACAGGGTAGGCGGCCTCGCGTTCGCGGCATCTCTCAGAAGTCCTCGGGGAACTCCAGAGGCTGCGCGCGCGTGCGCTTGGGCGCGTCCGCATCGTCTGTTTCCACGCCCGAACGAGGAGCAGCTCTCTCGGCAGACGCCGCTCGCGGCCCCTCGGCAGCGTCGCTGGAGCGTGTCTCGGGACGGGACTCGGCCGGGGTTCGTGACGAGCGCGCAGTCGCCCCCTCCCGGCCAGCGGGGCCGCCCCCTGGCGGGTTGACGAGAGGCGCCCGCCTCGCGCCCAGGAGAGCCACCAACGAGGC
>SKSV01000181.1 GCA_007122815.1 Trueperaceae bacterium
AGCCAACGGCGGCTTGGCCGCCAACCGACTGGCGGCTGCAGCCGACCTCGTAGTGTGCGTCGGCACGCGCCTGAGCGACTTCACCACCGCCTCCATGACGGCCTTCCAGCGCCCCGACGTCGGCTTCGTGGGCCTCAACGTGGTGTCCATGGACGCCCACAAGCTCGGGGCCGTCGCCGTGGTCGCGGACGCCCGGCGAGGGTTGGAGGCCCTCTTCGCCGGTCTGAACGGCTGGAGCGGCACCAGCCAGGCCTATCAGGACGAAGTGCGCGACAGGAAGGCCGAGTGGGACGCGATCGTCGACGATCTCCGCAGGCCCGTGGCGGGGCAGCGCCCCTCGCAAGCGTCGGTGATCGGTGTGGTCAACGAGGTGATGAGCGGCCGTGCCACGCTCATCAACGCCGCGGGGAGCATGCCCGGAGACGTGCTCAAGCTCTGGCGCCCGGAGGACCCAAAGTCCTACCACGTCGAGTACGGCTTCTCCTGCATGGGTTACGAGATCCCGGCCGGCATCGGCGTGAAGCTGGCCGAACCCGGCCGCGACGTGGTCGTGATGATCGGCGACGGGTCGTACCTGATGATGAACAGCGAGCTCGTGACGGCGGTAGCCGAAGGCGTGGCCTTCACCGTGGTTCTCGTCGACAACCAGGGCTATCAGTCGATACACGGCCTACAGCGCAGCGTGGGCTCGCCCTCGTTCCTGAACGAGCTGCGTCGGCGCGACCCGGCCAGCGGCCGCACGGACGGCCCGACCGTGGCGGTCGATTTCGCGCGGCACGCCGAGGCCATGGGAGCACTGGCGCTGGAGGTCGACGACCTGGACGGTCTGCGGGAGGCGCTGACGGTAGCGCGCGGCAGCGACCGTGTGAGCGTGATCGTGGTTCGCACCGACCCTGAGCAGCGCGTTCCGGCGTTCGAGGGCTGGTGGGACGTGCCGGTGGCGGAGGTGTCAGGTCAGGCCAGCGTGCGCCAGGCGCGCCTCGAGTACGAGGAGGCCGCCGCGGGCCAGCGCCGTCATGGTGCCGGCGGCTCGCCGGCAGAGGGTTCGAAGGGCGCCTCGTGAGCGCTCCGTTGGGGTTCGCCGTGATCGGCGCCGGTCGCATCGGGGCGCTGCATGCTCGCCACCTGGCCGGTGCGGTGGAGGGGGCGACGCTGACGTTGGTAGCCGACGTTGACGAGTCGGCAGCGCGTGCGGCGGCCGTAGCCGGCGCCGCTTCGGTCACGGACGTCGCCGATGCGCTCGCTCACCCCCGCGTCGACGCAGTGGTCATCGCCTCTCCCACGAGCGCGCACGCCGAGCAACTGCGGGAGGCTGCGCGTGCCGGCAAGGCCATCTTCTGCGAGAAGCCCGTAGCCGACGACCTCGACCAGACCGTGGCCGCCATGGACGTCGTCGAGCGTGCGGGAGTGCCCTTCCAGATCGGCTTCAACCGGCGCTTCGACCCGGCCTACGAGGCGCTAGCTCACGCCGTCCACCACGGTGAGCTCGGCAAGGTCGAGCTCTTCCGGAGCCAATCCACCGACCCGAGGCCGGCTCCCGAGGCCTACATCGCCTCGTCGGCGGGTTTCTTCCGAGACTCGGTCATCCACGACCTCGACACCGCTCGCTTCGTGGCGGGTGAGGTCGAGCGCGTCACGGCCCTGGGTCGTGTTCTCGTCGATCCCGTGTACGAGCGTTACGGCGACGTCGACACGAGCGTGATCACCCTCGAGTTCGCCTCCGGCGCTCTGGGGGTGCTGATGAACTCGCGCCGCACGGTCTACGGACACGACCTGCGCGTCGAGGTCCACGGCGAGCGCGGGAAGCTCGTGGCCGAGGACGAGCGCGCCACGAAGGTCTGGCGCTACGACGCGCGCGGCTTCCACGGCGACTTCTACGATCACTTCCTCGACCGCTTCCGCGATGCCTACCGCCGCGAGCTGCAGGCCTTCGTGGACGCTGTCCTGGCGGGCCGGCCGCCGACACCGGGTGCTAGCGACGCGATCGAGTCGCTGCGACTCGCTGACGCGGCGACGCTGAGCCTGCACGAAGGCCGGAAGGTCGCGGTGAGCGAAGTTGGTGCTCGCGGCAGCGCTCATCCCGGTGAGAACGCGAGCACGAGGCTCGGGAACGGAGGACTAGGGTGAGCACCATACGCGTCGCGAACGCTCCCTGCTCCTGGGGAACCATCGAGGGCTTCGGGGAGTCGGTCCCCTGGCGGCAGATGCTCGACGAGCTCGTCGAGACGGGCTACGAGGGGACCGAGCTCGGCGACCTGGGCTACCTGCCGAGCGAGCCGGGGGCGCTGCGAGAGGCGCTCACGAGCCGCGGGCTCGTGATGCTCGGCGGCTTCGAAGCGGTGCCGCTCACGCGCGACGGGATCGTGCGTGAACGCCGCGAGCGCCTGCTAGAGATCGCGCGCCTGCTGGCCGCCGTAGCCGACGTGGGTGAGCCTGGCCGACCACCGTGGTTCATCCTCGCCGACGACGCGAGCGCCGATCCGGAGCGCTTCGCGAAGGCAGGCCGGATCACCGGTGCGGAGGGCCTGGACGCGTCGGCTCGCCGACGCTTCGCTGCGAACGCCACCGAGGTCGCTCGCCTGGTGCAGGGGGAGACCGGCCTGCGGACCCTCTATCACCACCACTGCGGGCATCACGTGGAGACTCCGGACGAGGTTGACGCGTTCTTGGACGCCACCGACCCGTCCCTCATCGGCCTCGTGTTCGACACCGGCCACGCGAGTTACGGCAGCGCCCTGGAGGACGACGGCAGCGTCGCCGTCGAGCTGTTGGCGCGCTGGTGGGAGAGGGTCCCCTACGTCCACCTGAAGGACTGCGAACCGCTGGTGGCCGCGCGCGCCCGCCGCGAGGGTTGGGACTACCGCACTGCCGTAGGCTCGGGCGTCTTCTGTGAGTTGGGCAAGGGCAGCGTCGATTTCGCCGCGGTGCTGGAGTTCCTCCGCGAGCAAGGGTACGAGGACTGGGTCACGGTCGAGCAGGACGTGCTACCAGGGATGGGCACGCCGAAGGCCAGCGCCGCGCGCAACCGCGCCACGCTCCGGGGACTGGGGCTGTGACGACGTTCCATGAGTGCCCGGACGAAGGAGGTCCGCATGCAACACGTCGTACGAGCCGCCAAGGGCGACACGCTGCGAGCCGAGGTGACCCCGGCATCGGCCGGGTGGCAGCACCTCGCGTTCCAACTCCACGAGTACCCTGAGGGAGGTCGCTTCGAGCGGCAGAGCGGCAGCGATGAGGTCGCCCTCGTGTTGCTGCGCGGCGACGCCGAGCTGGAGGCCGGGGGGCAACGCTGGAGCGTCCGGGGGCGGCGGGGGGTCTTCGAGGGCCTCCCGTACGCGCTCTACGTGCCGCCCGGGCAGACCTACGCGCTGCGCGCGAGCGGCCCCGTGGAGTTCGCTCTAGGGATGGCGAAGGCCGAGGGTCGCCTGCCCCCCCGGTTGATCACACCTGAGGACGTCAAGGTGGAGATCCGCGGGGGACACAACGCCACGCGCCAGATCAGCCACGTCATCGATCCCGGAGAGGCGGAGAAGCTGCTCTGCGTGGAGGTCTACACGCCGTCCGGGAACTGGTCCAGCTACCCCCCTCACAAGCACGACGTCTACGAGGCCGGGGTAGAGGCCGAGCTCGACGAGGTCTACCACTACCGGCTCGATCCGCCTGACGGCTGGGCCCTGCAGCGCCTCTACACCGACGACCGCTCGCTCGATGAGGTCGTGCTGGCGCGTGATGGCGACACCGTCCTGGTGCGCCAGGGCTACCACCCCGTCGTGACGGCGCCGGGGTACGACGCC
>SKSV01000318.1 GCA_007122815.1 Trueperaceae bacterium
CCGTGAGTTCGCCTTCCACCACGGCCAAGGTGGACATGGAGGGGGCCAGCTTGGCCAGCGTCACCGGGCCCTCGCTCATGCGCGCGTCGATGGCGCTGGCGTCGTCGTCCACTATCGCGAGCACCTTCTCTCGCAGCGTCCACGACTCGGCCAGCGAGGTGGGTAACACGCCCAGGTACCCACAATGGGCTACCAGCACGTGGTTCTCGGGCTGGTCCACCTGCGGGAACGCCTCGATCCTCTCGTGCTTGAGGGCCGCTTGACCCATCAGGAAGGGGTAGAGGTTCGTCAGCATGATGGGGGTTCCGAGCGAGCGATGCAGGAGGTGCTGGGTGAGCATGGAGACCGTGTCGGCCTCGCAGCCCCAGGTGAGTCCCCGCTCCTCGTACAACAGGTTCCAGGCCAGGCAGGGTGTGGTGTCCGAGAAGAACGACTCGTTCAGGCAGTTGATGCCCGCGGCCTGCACGCTGCCATCGTCACCGAGCGAGTCCTTCAGCGCCAGGTAGAGCTTGAGCGCGGCCCGGCGGTTGCGCTCCGGTAGGTCCTCGAGCCTGGTTCCCGCGCGCACGCGCGCGTACACGGCGTCGGCGTCAGCGTCCGAGACGCGCTTCGCCTCCTCCGCGAGAGCCTGGTAGCTGCGTACCTCGATGCTAACGCCGAAGCGCTCCAGGATCCGCCTCGTGCACTCCTCCTCCCACCAGAAGAAGCGCTTGAAGATCGAGGCCTGCATACCGTCACCGGGGTCGTCCTGGAAGACCACGAAGCGGGTGCCCGCGAGCTCGCGGCGCAGCCCCAGCGCACGGCACAGGGCGCGGGCCTGCTCGAGGTCGTACGGGGCGAAGGTCGGCACCCCCTCCTCCTCGAGGAAGCGACCTATCTCCCAATCCCACATCGCCATGGTCCCGAACTCGGAGGTGATCAACAGCCTGGGCCTATCCAGCGCGCGCAGCTCCTCCACCTGGCGGTACGCGTCGCCGAGCACTTGCGGGAAGACCGCCGCCTCCGAATCGGGGGGAGCGGGATCGCCGAGGGTGTGCGGATCGAGCAGCTCGGCGACGTCTCCGAGCAGGGAGCGAACGCGCTCGAGTTGGGTGTCGAACTCGGCGTCGGCGGCAGGGAAGCGAACGGGAAGCAGGCGTGCGCGCATAGCGGGCTCCCTCCGGGTCCACGCGGCCACGCGACCCGTCACCTGCAGGTCGCGCGCGGCGTGGTGGTGATACACCATGCTACGCCTGTTGGGTTGTCATGACAAGCAGGTCTCGAGGTACTCTGGACCCACCGCTCGACGCGGGCCCTCCCCGCGCGTACCTTGGAGGGAGCCCAGCACATGGGGCTACGGCTGGTGCGGGACCGACGGCCGCCGCGCCGCTGGCCGAAGAGAGGTCGTCGAACGGCGCGCTGGCGCGCCTGGAGGGTCATGGCCCGTTTCCGTATCGCCGTCAACATGGAGTTCGTCCGCAGCGCCGACCTCGACTTCCGCAAGGGCGTCGAGGTGGCCGCCAAGCTCGGGTACCAGCACATCGAACCGATGGTGCACACCGGCTGGGGGCTGCTCTCGGAGGTCGGCTACTTCCACTCCTTCTCCATGGAGGAGGACCCCAAGCTGATGCGCGAGATCTGCGACGCCAACGGCCTGTCGGTCGCCAGCCTCTCGGCGCACAGCCCGCTGATGAAGCCCGAGGCCGCGGTCTCCAGGCTGACCCGCGCGATGGTCCTGGCGCACTTCGTCGGCACCGACATCGTCAACAGCGACGAGATGCTGCAGCCCACCTGGATGGACGACGACTTCGCGCACCACACCATGCGCTACACACTCACGCGCGTCGAGCAGGTGGCTGCCAGGCACGGGGTCTTCGTCTGCATCGAGCCGCACGGGGTGTTCACGAAGACCTCCGAGGGGCTGCTGAAGATCGTGAACCTGGTGCCCTCACCTTGGATCGCCGTCAACTGGGACACCGGGAACAGCTACCTCGCGGCAGCCGAGGACCCGTACGAAGCCCTCACGGCGGTGCGCGACCACGTGCGCCACGTGCACGCCAAGGACATCGACTTCGAGCACGCTGACCGTGAGCGCGGCAAGGTCACGGGGACACCCGTCGGCTGCGCCTGCGGTGACGGTGTCGTGCAATGGGACAGGGTCATCGAGATCCTCGAGCCCCTCGATCGAGACATCACGCTCTCGGTCGAGTGCGGCACGATAGACCAGGCGGAGCGGAGCTTGGTGTTCCTGCAGCGTCTGCTGCGAGGCAGGCTCGCCGACGGCTGACACCGCTCGCGGCCCGGCTGCGGGCGGCGCGGCTTCGGGTGGCGGGGCGGCTTCGGGCGGCGCGCGCCCTCAACCCGGGTCGGCGTCGACGAGGACTGCGCGAGCTTGGGGTACACGAAGCTGCAGGCGCGTGCCGCGCGCAAGCTGATTGCGCTCGCTCATGCTGGTCTCCACGATCAACGGTTCTCGCAGCCCGTCGACCCGCACCCAAGCACGGCCGAACGCCCCCAGGTAGCTTCGGGACTCGACCTCGCCGCGCACGCCCACGGCGTCCTGAGCTAGGCCAGGCGCCTGAGCGACGCTGTCGGCCGGCGCAGCGTCGGGGTGGACCTCGAACCACTCGGGACGCACCATCACACCGACTCGGGAGCCGAGGCTCGCGCGAGACGCCGGGTCACGGCACACGAGCCCTGCCACCCCGAGCTCCGCGAGCGACACCGTGGCCGTCCCCTCACCCACCTCAGTGACCCGGCCCGGCAGCACGTTGACGTAGCCGACGAAGTCGGCCACGAAGCGGTTAGCTGGTGCATGGTAGACGTCCCAAGGGTCGCTGTACTGCTGCAGCCGCCCTTCGGCCATCACCGCCACCCGGTCCGAGAGGCTGAGCGCCTCGTCTTGATCGTGGGTGACGTAGATGGTAGTGATGCCGAGCTCGCGCTGGATCGACTGGAGCTCCGAACGCACGCGCACCCTCAGCTTGGCGTCGAGGTTCGAGAGCGGCTCGTCCATGAGGAGCACGTCGGGTCGGGTGACTATCGAGCGACCCAGCGCTACGCGCTGCTGTTGGCCCCCGCTGAGCTCGAAGGGGTGGCGCGCGGAGAGAGCCAGAAGCCCCAAGAACTCCAGCACCGCGTTCACTCGCCGCACACGCTCGGCCGCCTCCACCCTGCGCAGCCGGAGGCCGTAGCTCACGTTCTGCTCGACGCTCATGTGGGGGAAGAGGGCGTAGTCCTGGAAGACCATCGAGACGTTGCGGCGGTTCGGCGGGACGCCGTTCTGCCGTACGCCGCCTATGAGCACCTCGCCAGCGTCGGGCTCGAAGAAACCCGCGAGCAAGCGGAGAGTGGTCGTCTTCCCGCAGCCGCTCGGGCCGAGCAGCGTGGTGAAGGAGCCTTTCGCCACCTCCAAGCTGAGCTCCGCGACGGCTACGGTGTCGCCGAACCTCTTGCTCACGCCGATGAGTTCGACATGGGCTTCTCGCCCTCGATCCTCGGAGCGCTCGAGGCCTGGCGCTGACGGGTCACCTCTCAGGCCGGCACCGCCCTCGTCTCGAGACCGGCTGCGACGGCCTCGTCGGAGAGGGTCAGCAAGACCTCGGACGCGTCCAGCAGGCTGGCGGGGAGAGACAGCGCGTCAAGGAAGGAGCGCCTCACGGCCAGATCGAGTCCGCCGACGACCACCAAGGCGACTCGGGCGTCGTGCTCGAGCAGCGCCAGGGCTTCGAGCTCGCCGGCTGCTCCGGCGCCCGTGCGAGGGTCGTCGCTGCGCACCAGGACGTGGCGCGCCCGACCCGAC
>SKSV01000371.1 GCA_007122815.1 Trueperaceae bacterium
CGGCATCGCCCTCACCACGCTCGACCGGGCCAGCGGCCGCGGGGTGGAGGTGCTGAACGTCTACCGGGACGGGCCGGCGTGGAACGCCGGCGTCCGCCGCGGAGACATCTTCCTCGACGTGGACGGTGTGGACGTCAGCAACTTCACCACCTTGGACATCGTCGACCTGGTGCGCGGTCCGCGCGGGACTACGGTTCGCATCACCTTCCAGCGCCCCGGTGAGAGCGAGCCCGTGACCTTCGACATAGTGCGCGACACCATCGAGCTCATCGAGGTCTCCACCACCGTGTTGGACGGTGACGTCGGCTACCTCTCGCTTCGCACCTTCGGCAACCAGCGCGTACATGAGCAGGTCGTGGATGGAGTCTCAAGCCTCCGCCTCGACGGCGCCAAGTCGATTGTGCTCGACCTGCGCGACAACGGCGGCGGTCTCCTGACGCAGGGCATCTTGGTGGCCGACGAGTTCCTCGACTCGGGCGACATCGTGTTCCAGCGCGCGCGCGGCGTGACCCAGCGCCTGGCCACCGCGGACCGCGGCGGCACGACCGACCTCCCGATGGTGGTGCTCGTCAACCGGCAATCGGCGTCCGCCTCCGAGATCGTCGCGGGCGCGCTGCAGGAGAACGGACGCGCGCTCGTCATCGGCGAACCGACCTTCGGTAAGGGCGTGGCGCAGAGCGTGATCTCCCTCGCGGACGGCGGGCAGCTCGCCTACATGGCGTTCGAGTGGCTGACGCCCGAGCGGCGCAGCATCACGGACGAGGGCATCCTCCCGGACATCGAGGTGCGCGACACCCGCCTCCCGCAGACGGTCTTCGTCGACGGCCGAGGCGGTTACCCGGGACAGCAGGTCGAGATCGTGCTCGATGGGGAGGTCGTCGGCTCCGGCGTCGTCGATGACGATGGCACCTTCAGTCTGGTGACGAGCGGCGCGAGGCCGCCCATGTCGGAGGTTCAGGGCGAGGCCCTGGTGGACCTGGAGAGCGACGCCATCCTCCAACGCGCACTCGAGGCGCTCCGCTCGGGCGAAGCGACGGCCAGCCGCTGATCGAGGTCGAGGCGCTGGAGAAGCGCTACGGTACCCTGCGCGCCGTCGACGGCGTGGGTTTTGCGGTGGCGGAGGGCGAGGTCGTCGCGCTGCTGGGCCCCAACGGCGCCGGCAAGTCGACCACCATCAAGTGCATCACGGGGCTGGTGCGTCCCACCCGAGGCCGCGTGCGCTTGGCCGGCCATGACGTGACGCGCGCCGGCGAGTTCGCCAAGGCGGCGCTCGGGTACGTGCCCGACCGCCCGTACCTCTACCCCAAGCTCACCGGCCGGGAGCTCGTGCGCTTCGTCGGACGGTTGCGGCGCGTACCCGACGCCGAGGAGCGGGCCGAGCGCTGGCTGGACGCCTTCGGGCTACGCGAAGCCCAGAACGCCCTCATCGAGACGTACAGCCACGGCATGCGCCAGCGCCTCACCTTCGTGACCGCGCTCCTGCACGACCCCCTCGCGTTGGTGGTCGACGAGCCGATGGTCGGTCTCGACCCGCGCGCAGCGCGCCAGGTGCGCGAGCTGCTCAGGCTCCACGCGGCGCGAGGCCGCGCGGTGCTGCTCACCACCCACTCGATGGAGGTGGCCGAAGCGGTGGCCGACCGCGTCCTCCTGATGAGGCGCGGCAAGATCGTCGCAGACGGCAGCATGAGCGAGCTCCGCCGCACGGTGGGGCGGCAGGACGCCGACCTCGAGGCGATCTTCTTGCAGCTGACGGAGGAGGCTCAGCAGTCCCCGCCCCCTTGGCTGGACGAGGCCGTGTGACGGGAACCGCTGGCCTGGTGCGGCTGCGCGGCCGCGCGCTGCTGAACGCAGTGCGCCTCGCGCCGCTGCGCTACGCCGTCGGGGTGGGCTTCCTGCTCGCCGTCGGTTGGGGCGTGCAGGCCGCCACCTTGCGGGGAGTGCGCTTCGTCGACGGCTTCCCGGCCATCGATACGATCGCGGATGCGGCGCTGCAGCGCAGCCTCGAGGCGCTCGTCACGCTACTGCTACTGGCGGTGGCGTTCTCGGTGCTGACGACCGCGATCACCACCCTCTACTCCTCGGACGACCTGCCGTTCCTGCTGTCGCTGCCGGTGGCGGCCCCGCGCGTGTTCGGGCTGAAGGTGACCGAGACCTACCTGAGCTCGGCGCTCGTACCCGCGCTCCTGACGATCCCCGTTCTCCTCGGCCTGGGGATGGCTCGCGCCGCCCCGTGGTCGTACTACCCAGTCTCGATCCTAGCGGTGCTGGCGCTCTTCGCGGTGCCCGTGACGCTCGGTGCGATGGCTGCCCTGGTGCTGATGCGCGTGGCCCCCGCGGGGCGCGTCAAGGAGGCCGCCACCGCGCTCAGCGTGGTCCTGGCGGCCGGCCTGATCCTCGGCCTCCGGGCGCTCAGGCCGGAGCAACTGACCGACATGACCCCGGAGGAGTTCGAGGTCTTCCTGAGCACCTTCGCCGACCTCGGGGTGGGATGGCTGCCGCCCGGCTGGGCCTCGAGCGCGATCTGGGGTGGTCTCGACGGCGCGTGGTTCTCGCCTTCGCTCGCGCTGCTGCTGTTCGTCGCCGCCGGCGGCCTCTGGGGCGTGGGGAGGCTCGCCGCGGTGGCCTACCGAGAGGGATGGGTGCGGAGCCTGGACCACCACCTCGGGCGGCCCGACGAGCGCTCGCTGCCGGCGGCGCCTTGGGAGCGCCCACTCGCCCGCTTGGGACCGCTTGGCGGTGTGCTGGTCAAGGACATCAGGGTGCTGCTGCGTGACCCCACCCAGTGGTCGCAACTGCTCGTGCTGGTCGCCTTGGCGGGCGTCTACCTGGTCTCGACGGCAAGCATCGCGGTCGAGGGCCAGCGCTTCCGGGACGCGCTCGGCACCCTGAACGTCGCCTTCCTGGGGTTCCTGCTGGCCGGCGTCGGGGTACGGCTGGCCTTCCCGGTCGTCGCGCTCGAGGGCGAGGGCTGGTGGCTGCTTCGCAGCGCGCCGCTCCGCACCAGCGCGCTGGTGATGGGCAAGTTCCTGCACGCCCTACCGACGCTGCTGGTCTTGGGAGTCGGCCTGGGGGCAGCCCAGGCGCTCCTGCTCGACGTGACGCCGGTGCTCGCCACCGCTTCGCTGGTGGCCGGCATCTGCTCGGCGGTGGCGGTGGCGGGGCTCGGGGTCGGGCTCGGAGCAGCCTTCCCGCGCTTCGACGCCACCAACCCCGCCGAGATACCGATGTCGCCTGGAGGCTTGCTGTACATGACCCTCGCGCTCGGGTACGCCGCCGCGCTGACGACGGTCATGGCGTACCCGGCGTGGATGGCGTTGGTGGACCCTAGCGTGGCGGTGTGGGCGACCGCTACCGGGAGGCTGGTCCTGTTCATCGCCGGGGCGCTGACCCTCGCCGTCTCGGCTGGTGCACTGGTTTTCGGTACGTGGCGGCTGCACCGACTCGAGACGGGCCGCGAGTGAGGTCCTGAGCGACTAGCTGGTGGGACCTGCGCGCCGGATGTCCGCATCGACTAGGTCGCCGAAGCGCGCGAAGTTCTCCTCGAACATCGCCGCCAGCTTGGCGGCCTGCTCGTCGTAGGCGCTCGCGTCCTCCCAGGTGTCACGCGGGACCAGCAGGTCCGCCGGGACGCCTGGCACCTCGCGCGGCACCTCTACGCCGAAGACCTCGTCCCGTCTCGTTGGGACGTCATCCAGCCGACCGTGCAGGGCAGCGTCGAGCATCGCGCGGGTGTGCCCGAGCGCGATGCGCTCGCCCACCCCGAACGGGCCGCCGGTCC
>SKSV01000374.1 GCA_007122815.1 Trueperaceae bacterium
GGCCATGGTAAAAGACGTCATGAACGTCCTCGAGAAGGAGCTGCAAGACGTCAACGCCAGCACCGTGCGGATGCTCAGCAGGGTGCGGGAGGCAGTTCAACTCGCGAAACTTGCGTTGGTGGACGCCGACGCCGAGGCCAGCGAGCGCTGCGTCGCCGGCGACGCCGAGATAGACGCCCAGCAGAACGCGCTAGAGCAGCGTATCCTCACCATCATCGCGCGCCGGCAACCCGCCGCGCGCGACCTGCGCTTCCTGGGGAGCGTGTTCCAGTCGCTAGCCGACATCGAGCGCGCCGGTGACTACGCCGCTCACGTCGCGCGAGCCGGGGCCGAGTTGGCGAAGCAGCCGCCGGTGAAGAAGTACCTCGACATGACGCGCATACTGGTGATCCTCGACGAGATGCTCGAGGTGACCATCCGGGCGTTCACGGAGGAGGACGCCGAGTCGGCGCGCAAGGTCTTGGTGATGGACGACGAGATCGACGAGCTGTACGAGCAGATCCAGCGCGAGCTGCTGACGTACATGATGGCCGACGCGAGGACCATCACCCCAGCCACCAAGCTGCTGGCGGTGGCGCGCTTCTTGGAGCGCTGCGGCGACCACATCGAGAACGTCAACGAGCACGTGCTCTTCTGGCTCAAGGGCGAGCGGATCTGAGAGCACGTCTCGCCAGGCCCACCGTTCCGGTAGGTTTCGATCTGCTGCGCCTCCCAGGGCTGCGTCGCTTCGCGCGCTGGCGGTACGCGCGCCTCGCCCTGCAGCTTCCACTGCTGCTGCTCGCCCTCTTCGTGATCGTCGACGGCCTCACGGGCCGACAGCTTGCGCCGAGGAACGTCGCCACCACGAGCGTGTGGCTGCACTACCGCGGGCTGGTGGTGCTGGGCTTGGCGTTCCTGGGGAACGCCTTCTGTGCCGCTTGCCCGCTCATGCTGGTGCGCGGGCCGAGTCGTGTGCTGAAGCGCTGGCTCGGCCGGGAGTGGCGCTGGCCGGCCGCGCTGCGCTCCAAAGGGCTCGTGATCGTGTTGATGCTGGCCTTCTTCCTCGCTTACGAGGTCTTCTCGCTCTGGTCGAGCCCGTGGCTCACGGCCTGGCTGGTGATCGGCTACTTCGGCGCCGCGCTGGCGGTGGACGTGTGCTTCCCGCCGGGCACCTTCTGCAAGCACGTCTGCCCGCTCGGCAACTTCAACTTCGCCTTGTCGCACACCTCACCTGCGCAGATCTCCACGGTCGACGGCGAGGTGTGCGAGCGCTGTCGGCACAAGCCCTGCCTGCACGGTCGCGTCAGCGACGCCGAGAGCCGACGCGGCTCGTGGGAGGCGCGCGGGCTGCCGGTGGAGGGTGCGCGCCGGGCGGCCTTCGTGCCTCTCTCCGAGGTCGAGCGCCCGAACGGTGCCGGCAGCTTCCCCGGCTGCGAGACCGACCTCTTCGTCCCCACCATGACCAGCAACATGGACTGCACCCTGTGCCTGAACTGCGTCCGCTCCTGCCCCTTCGACAACGTCGCGTTGCGGCTGCGCGCTCCCTGGCGCGAGTCGCTGGTCGGGGCATGGCGGCGGCGCGGCATGCTCGGCGTCAGCGTCCTGGCGTTGGTCCTGCTGTGGGCGGGTGTGATGAACGCGTTCGCCATGGTCCCGCCCTTCTTCGTGGTAGCCGACGGCCTCGCGAGCGCGCTCGGCACGCGCCAGGAGTGGCTCGTCCTGGGGCTGCTGTTCGTGCTGGTGATCGGCCTGGGAAGCCTGCTGACGCTCGGGGCCTTCGCTCTCGGTTCGCTCGCGGGCGGCGTCCGCGAGGGCCCGGCGGCCCTGCTGAGGCGTTGGGGCTCGGTAGCCATGGTGCTCGCCGTGGGCTTCTGGACGGCGCATTACCTCTTCCACCTGCTGACCGGGGCTCTGACGATCGTGCCCGTGTTCCAGCACTTCTTCGAGTACCGCGGTTTCGCGGTCGACACCAACTGGCGGCTGGCGCAGCTGGTTCCGACCCGCTGGCTCTTCTTCGTCGGCGCGGCCTTGGCGAGCCTGTACGGGCTGATGGCGATGGTTATGGCGGCTGCGCGGGCGCTGCGCGACTTCGGTGCGGAGCGCGGCGTGCTCGCCATGTGGCCGGTCGGGCTGTTCGCCCTCGCGGTTACGGTGCTGCAGGTGCTGGTGCTCGCTCAACCAATGGAGATGCGCGGCACGCTCTTGGGGCCTGTGCCGTGAAGGGCCCGATGAGCCGGCGCCGCTTCCCGTGCCTGGGGCTCGTTCTCGCCCTAACAGCGAGCTCCCTCGCAGCGAGCGCCGTCGCGCAGGGCGGCGAGCCTGCCGGAGCGTCGACCGGCGGCGGCTTCGCCCCACCCCCCGCCTGTCGCTACGCGAGAACCGTGTTGGGCGGAGACCCTTTGCACGCTCACGCCGATCTCCTACTCGACACCGAGTTCGGCCTGCCACCGACACCCGACCCACCCGACCTCGTCAGCGTCAGGGCGGCCGGCTTCGACAGCGATCACCTGGTGCGGGAGATCGTGCTCAGCGACCTGAGCGCGCTCAAGCGCGACGCGCGGGCCGCGGGCCTCGCGCTCGACGTGCGCTCGGCGTACCGCTCCTTCACCTATCAGGAGCAGGTTTTCGCTTACTGGGTCTCTCGGCTCGGCGAAGCCCAAGCCCTGCGGGTCAGCGCCCGGCCGGGGCACTCCGAGCACCAGCTCGGGACCGCGGTCGACTTCGGCAGCCGGGGAGGCCCGGCGCCGTGGGACGAGGAGGACTGGGGACGATCGCAGGAGGGCGCCTGGCTGGCCGAGAACGCCTACCGCTACGGCTTCTTGCTCAGCTACCCGGCCGGGGAGGAGGAGCGCACGTGCTACGACTACGAGCCCTGGCACTTCCGTTGGGTCGGCCGCGACCGCGCCAGCGCGGTGCAGGCCGAGGGCGTCCCGCTCAGGGTGTGGCTGTGGCGCCACATGCCGCCGCGGTGAGAGCGCGCGGGAGCGCCCGCTCCGGGCACCTGGCGCTGCTCGGCGCGACCCTCGTCGCGCTGGCGGTTTCGCTTACGGGTATCGCCAACGCGCACGCGTTCTTGGTGCTGGGGGAGATGAACGTGGAGCCTGACCCTCCGCGACCCGGCGAGCCGCTGACCTTCACGATCGAGATGGCGGACCCCTCGCTCGCGCCAGTCGAGGACGCGGTCGTGTTCATCGAGGTCCGGCGAGCTCAGCGCGTGACGGAGGAGCTGCCGGACGCCTCGACCGAGGACCCAGAGCTGCCTCCCGCCGACGCCACCATCGACCTGGTCGAGCTCTCGCCAGGCCGCTACGTCGGTGAGCTCGTCGCGCCCACCGCCGGCACGCACCACCTGCTGGTGCGGGACCAGACCTTCGAGTGGGAGGAGGCCAACGCGTCTGTGATGATGGAGGTCGCTGGCGCTCCGCTCGGGACCATGCCGTTCATACTCCCGCCGACGGCCGTCGGACCGCGCAGCCTCTGGGTCTGGCTGCTGTGGTTGGTGGGCTTACCGCTGCTGGCGGGCTTGGTGGTCACGGCCCTGGTGCTCGGGAGCCGGAAAGGGCCCGAGGAGGCCGTGGGCAGCTGATGCCGTACCTGAGCGAGTGCTAGTCTCGGGCGATGGCACTCGACGACACCAGCCTCGACCACCTAGCAGACCTGGCACGGCTGGAGCTCGCTGACGAGGAGCGCGACGAGCTTCGTGTGGAGCTCGAGCGCTTGCTTGGGTACCTGGCGCAGTTGCAGTCCGTGGACGTGAGCGGCGTCGTTCCGATGTCCCGTCCCTTCGACTCCGA
>SKSV01000320.1 GCA_007122815.1 Trueperaceae bacterium
CAAGAGCTTCACCTTCGCGATGCTCTTCATCTACATGCTCCCGCCCATCCTGCTGGCCAACCCGTTCTTCCGGATCTGGTTCAACCTGGGTATGACGAACAGCCTCGTCAGCCTCACGATCACGTACCTGACGATCACGCTTCCCTTCTCGTTGTGGATCCTCCGGCCCTACATCGAGTCGATCCCGAGGTCGCTCGAGGAGTCGGCCATGATCGACGGCTGCACGCGCTTCAAGGCCTTCCTCGCGGTCATCCTGCCGCAAGCGGTGCCGGGCATCATGGCGGCGTTCGTCTTCACCTTCGTCGTCGTGTGGAACGAGCTGCTGTACGCGCTCGTCTTGATCACCGACGAGTCGAAGCGGACCGTCTCGCTCGGCATCTCCTCCCTCATCCTGGAGACCTCCGTCTACTCCTGGGGACTCGTCAACGCCGCAGGTGTGCTGGCGACCATCCCCATCCTCATTCTCTTCGCCTTCGTCGGCCGCGCGATGGTCACGGGCCTCGGCGCGGGCGCCGTCAAGGGATGACCCCCCTGAAGGAGGTGGCGTAGTTCAGTCGGCTCGAACCGCATGTGACAAACCCTGAGATCATGTTCGCGATGAAGGAGACATGCATGCAGCTCAAGTTCAGATGGCTCATCGCAGCGCTGGCCACGGCGATCCTCGCCGGCAGCGCCTTCGCGCAGATCGACATCGTCCGTTACCTCAACCAGGAGACCGACCCTTCCATCGTCACCATCCAGCGGAACTGGGTCAACGATTTCGTGGAGCGCAACCCATCCATCGACGTGATCCTCGAGGGCGCGCCCGCCGCGGTCATCAACCAACGGATAACGACGTACGTCCAGGCCGGCGCCCCGTTGGACGTCATCCACGCCGATGGTGGATCGGCCGCGCGCCTGGCGGCCGAGGGGCTGCTCCAACCGCTCGACGACGTCATCGAGGCGCTCGGCGGCAGGGACGCGTTCCTGCCGGGCCGGCTGCTGATCTACGAAGACAAGGTGTACTCGATAAACCAGGCGGCGACGTCGCCGGTGCTCCACTACCGCACCGACCTCTTCGAGGCGGCCGGCCTCGAGCCTCCGACGAACTGGGAGGAGCTGCTGCACGCGGCGCGGACCCTGCACTCCGACGACGTCGCGGGGATCGCCCTGCCTGCCGGCGAGAACCGCGCCACGACGATCTACTCGGGCATCATCCTGTGGCAGAACTGCGGCAACTACTTCGATGCGGACCTCAACGTCGATCTCGACAACGAGCGCACGAAGGAAGCGATCGAGTTCTACGCCGAGTTGCTGAAGTACGCCCCGCCGGACGCTTCCGCGTGGGCGTTCAATGAGCCGGTAGAGAGCTTCTTCGCAGGCCGGGCCGCGATGGTCTTCTACTGGAACGCCCTCGACCTCACCTACCGCACCAACCCCGACCTGCTAGACGTCGTCAGCGTGGTCTTCCCGCCCGACGGCCGCATGAAGGTGACGGAGCAGGGCGGCCGCTACATCTCGCTGTTCCACAACTCGCCGAACCCCGAGGCGTCGAAGAAGTGGATCGAGTACATCTTCACGCCCGAGAACGCGCAGAAGCTCTCCGAGGTCCAGGGGCAGCTCTACCCGCCCGCGACCTACGAGGCGATGGACCTCCTGCGGACGTCCGAGGCGCCGAACCTCCAGATCTACGGCCATCTTCTCTTCGACGTGGTGTTCCCGGCCTCCGAGTTCGCCTACAACCAGGTCTTCGACGGCGGCGGCATCGACCCCGAAACCTGCACCATGGTCCGGACGGGGAACGTGAACCCGCTGGTCAGCGTGGTGTGGAACAGCAACCTGTACGCACGCGCCATCCAGCAGGTGGCCTACGGCGGCATGTCCGTCGACGCCGCCGTGGAAGAGCTGCAGCGCAACCTCTCCGAGCAAGTCGAGGTCGCCCGGCAGGAACTCTCAGGCAACTGACGGATCGCCAAGCATGAGCCGGGCCGGGTGATCCGCCCGACCCACCTCGACGTGGGCGCGATCCGATTCGCGCCCACGTCGATCGTCGGAGGCACGCGCCTCGCGGAGGGATCAACATGGAAGCGCTGAAGGTCGCCCTCTTGGGCGCCGGCGGCAAGATGGGTTGTCGCATCACCGACAACGTCAAGGACTTGGACCGGTACGTCGTGAGCTACGTGGAGGTGAGCCCGGAAGGCCAGGCGCGCCTGGCCGAGCGCGGCCTCACACCGACGCCGGAGGCCGCAGCGCTCGAAGACGCTGATGCAGTGATATTGGCACTGCCCGATAGGCTCATCGGCAGCATCACGAAGCAGGTCGTCCCGCAGCTGAAGACCGGAGCGATGGTCGTGAGCCTCGATCCCGCGGCGGCGCACGCTGGCGTGATCCCCATCCGCGAGGAGTTGAGCTACTTCGTCACGCACCCCTGCCATCCGCCCCTGTTCCACGACGAGACGCGGCCCGAGGCCATGCGCGACTGGTTCGGCGGCATCCACGCCAAGCAGCACATCGTGTGCGCCCTGCATCACGGTCCCGAGTCTGACTACGCGAAGGGCGAGCAGTTGGCGCGCGACATCTACGCCCCCGTCATGGACGCTTATCGCGTGACCGTCGAGCAGATGGCGATCCTAGAGCCTGCCATGGCCGAGACCTTCGCCGCCACTCTGGTGACGGCCATGAAGGAGGCGCTGGACGAGGTCGTGGCGATGGGAGTGCCTGAGGACGCCGCCCGCGAGTTCCTGCTCGGTCACCTGCGCATCGAGGTCGCGATCGTGTTCGGCTACGCCGGCTTCCCCTTCTCCGACGGCGCCAAGCTCGCCATCGCACAGGCGTACGAGAAGATCTTCAAGCCCGACTGGAAGCAGAAGGTCCTCGATCTCGACGCACTGCGCGAGAGCGTGAACGCGATCACCGGCCACCAGCCTGCCGCCGCGTCGGCGCAAGGCTGAGGCGCGCCGACGCGGGCGCACAGGAGTCGGGTGAGGAGAGGCATGGACGATCTGCTGCTGGCCTTCTACGGCGACGACTTCACCGGCTCGACCGACGTCACGGAGGTCCTGACGCTCAACGGAGTGCCCAGCGTGCTCATAACCGACGCGCGGGAGCTGGCGAGCGCGCGAGAGCGCTTCCCCGCAGCGCGGGTGATCGGGTTGGCCGGCGTGAGCCGGTCGATGACGTTGGAGCAGATGGACGCCTCGCTGCCACCTCTGTTCGAAGCCTTGCGCGACCTCGGCGCCCGGTTCCTGCACTACAAGATCTGCTCGACCTTCGACTCGGCGCCCGACCTGGGCAGCATCGGGCACGCCATCGACCTCGGTGTCGACATCTGCGGCGGCGAGGTGGTCCCGATGATCGTCGGTGCGCCCAACCTCAAGCGCTACCAGGTCTTCGGCAACCTCTTCGCCAGGGGCGGCGACGAGACCTTCAGGCTCGACCGACACCCGACCATGAGCTGCCATCCAGCCACGCCGATGAACGAGAGCGACCTGCGCCTCCACCTGGCGCTGCAGACCACCAAGCGTATCGATCTCGTCGACCTGCTCACCATCGAGCAGGGGCGCGAGCACGCTGTCGCGCGCTTCGACGAGCTGGTGCGGACGGGCACGGAAGTGATCCTGCTCGACGTGCTGAACGAGACTCACCTGGAGACGGTCGGCGACCTCGTGTGGACGCAGGCGGGCGAGCGCGTGCGTTTCGCCGCCGCTTCCTCCGGGCTCGAGTACGCGCTGGTAGCCCACTGGCGGGCGGCCGGTAAGCTGCCGCCGCCTCCCC
>SKSV01000289.1 GCA_007122815.1 Trueperaceae bacterium
GTCTTGAACGCGAACTACTTGCGTGTGCGGACGCGCGAGGCGGGTTACGCGATCCCGTTCGACAGGGTGTGCATGCACGAGTTCGTGGCGCAGCCCCCCAAGGGGGTGCGCACGCTCGACCTGGCCAAGATGCTGTTGGACTACGGCGTGCACCCGATGACCGTGTACTTCCCGCTCATCGTGCGTGAGGCGATGATGGTGGAGCCGACCGAGACGGAGTCGCTAGAGACGCTCGACGCCTACGCCGCGGTGCTCGCCCAGGTGCTGCGAGACGCGCTGGCCGACCCGGACTCGGCGCACGCTGCGCCGACCACCACCCCGGTCCGCCGGTTGGACGAGGTCAGTGCTGCTAGGAACCCGATCCTGCGCTACGAGCGCAGCGGGGCTTGACTAGTGCCAGGCCGGTCCTGATCCGCTTCGATGGACTCCAAAGCGCGCGCCGCCCGGAGGGCGGCGCGCTCAACTGCAACCGCTGTTGCCCTCGCCGTCGGGGGCGGGGCGACCGTCCGTCCGGAAGCTGTGCCCGCAACCGCAGGCGCTCGTGGCGTTCGGGTTGGTGACGGAGAAGCCGCCACCCATCATGTTCTCCACGTAGTCGATCTCGCTGCCGCGCAGGTACTCCCAGCTGCGCACGTCCACCATCAGGCGCAAGCCGCGATCGAGGAAGACCCGGTCACCCTCGCGCACCACGTCGTCGATGGCCATCCCGTACGAGTACCCGCTGCAGCCTCCCGACTTGACGAACACGCGGATCGCCGCGGACGTCGATGTCTGCTTGCCGAGTAGCTCCGCAGCCTTGGCCGCACCCGCGTCGCTGAAGGTGAGTCGATCCATGGGCTCGCTCACGCCCCGCGCGTCGATCACGCCGGCACCGGCATCGGCTCGCTCTGCACGTTGGTCCATCAGCCCTCCTGCCCGCCCAGGCTACGGCCCCGAGGGCGAGGCTGGACGTTCGGTGATCATACCGGCATACCCCTCCACCCACTGGAGAGTCGCGCAACATCCCACCAGGCGTCCAACGCTGGCGCCGCCCAAAGCAGACGGCCGGCCGGGCTTGGCCGGCCGACCGCGTCGGACGATGGCGGGCGCACCAGGACTCGAACCCGGGACCTACGGTTTTGGAGACCGCCGCTCTACCGACTGAGCTATACGCCCGCGTGTGCGGAGCGCGCTGGCATCGCAGCTTCGCGCTCGCGCGTCCGAAGGTGGAGCGTACCACGCGCGCTTGGGGGCTGCCAAGCGAAGCCACCGGCGCGCCGCGTAGGCTTCGGCGCCAGCTGGCGACCGGGTCGCAGATGACCGTCGGGGGTGCGCACCCTCGTGCTACACTCACGACGTGAAACGCGTCCTACACGTCATGCGTTCGCTACGTTGGAGCGTGCTCTGCCTCATCGCGCTGCTCGCCCTCGTCACGCTCACTCCCCCGCAGGCCGCCGCCCAGGATGCCACCAACGCCGTTTGGATCATCCCGATCGAGGGCGAGATAACGAGCGCCTCCGCGCAGTTCGTGCGCGCACGCATCGATCGCGCCAACCGCGAGCGGCCGCTCGCGCTGCTCTTCGTGATCGACACCCCTGGCGGTGCCGTCCAGGCCATGCAGCGCATCGTCGACGACATCCTGAACCGCACCGAGTTGCCCACCATGGCGGTGGTGCGCAACGCCTTCTCGGCCGGCGCGCTGATCGCCATGGCCACCGAGCAGCTCGCGATGCTCCCAGGTTCGGCCATCGGAGCGGCGCTCCCCATCCAGGTCACTCCCACCGGCATCGCGCCCGTCGACGAGAAGTTCACCTCCGCCTTCCGCGGGGAGTTCCGCTCGGTTGCCGAAGCGCGCGGGCGCGACCCGCGCATAGCTGAAGCTATGGTGGACGAGCGCATCGAGATCCCGGGCCTGTCGACGAGCAACGAGCTGTTGACCCTGACCGCGTCGCAGGCCGTCGAGTTCGACATAGCCGACATCGAGGCGCGCTCCATCGGAGACGCGTTGGAGCAGTTCGGCTACGGCGGAGCGCGGGTCGAGAGGTTGGAGCCTAACCTGACCGAGAGGTTGGGTGGGATCCTGGCGCTGCCGCTGGTGGCGGGGCTGCTGCTCGTGCTCGGCATCGGCGGTCTGGTCATCGAGTTCTTCACCCCCGGCTTCGGCATCCCCGGCGCCGTAGGTGTCTTAGCGCTCGCGCTCCTCGCCTTGACGGCGGTCGTCGCAACCCCCGCTGGCGTGTGGGACGTGCTCCTGATCCTGGTCGGAGTGATCCTGCTAGCCGTGGAGGCGCTCATCATCCCGGGCTTCGGCGTAGCGGGCGTGCTCGGCATAGGGGTGCTGGCGTTCGCGGTCTTCCGCATCTTCCAGGAGAGCTGGGTCTTCGTGCTGGGGTACAGCGGGGTCTTCGGCGGGGTGCTGATGGCGGCGTTGCTCTGGTTCTTGCCGAACAGCCGTTTCGCCGCTAGGCTCCGGCTACACACCCGCATCGGCCGCTCGGGCGATGATGAGGAGTCCGTCGAGCCCGGGCGCTACCGGGAGCGCTCCGATCTCATCGGGCAGCTCGGGGTGGCCCTGACCGACCTGAGGCCCGCTGGCGTGGCGCGCTTCGGTGACGATCGCGTCGACGTCGTGACGCAGGGCGACTTCATCCCGCACGGCACCAGCATCAAGGTCTTGCACGTCGAAGGCAACCGTGTCACCGTGCGGGAAGCTAGCGCAGAAGCAAGGGCGTCGGAGGACGCCGCCAACGCCGCCATCTGAAGACCAGACCCTCTCCCACCCCACCTAAGGAGTAGATAACCAAATGGACATCGGAATCCTGCTGATCGCCGGCGCGGTCGTACTCTTCTTCCTCATCCTGTTCACGGTAGTCCCGGTCGGACTCTGGGTCTCGGCCATCGCCGCTGGCGTCAAGGTGTCGCTGCTCAGCCTGGTCGCCATGCGCCTGCGGCGCGTGCCGCCGCACCGCATCATCCTGCCTTTGATCAAGGCCGACAAGGCCGGCATCGACGTCGGGCAGAACCAGCTCGAAGCGCACTTCCTGGCGGGCGGCAACGTCGACCGAGTGGTGGACGCGCTCATCGCGGCCGACAAGGCGCGCATCGCGCTCCCCTTCGACCGAGCTGCTGCCATCGACCTGGCTGGGCGCGACGTGCTCGACGCCGTGAAGGTGTCGGTCAACCCGCGCGTGATCCAGACGCCGAACGTCTCGGCGGTCGCCAAGGACGGCATCGAGCTGATCAGCACGGCGCGCGTCACGGTGCGCGCGAACCTGGAGCGCCTCGTCGGCGGCGCCGGCGAAGAGACGATCATGGCTCGCGTGGGCGAGGGCATAGTCTCCTCCATCGGCTCCACCGACACCCACAAGCGCGTGCTGGAGAACCCGGACGTCATCTCCAAGACGGTGTTGTCCAAGGGTCTCGACGCCGGCACGGCCTTCGAGATCCTGTCGATCGACATCGCCGACGTCAACGTCGGCCGCAACATCGGCGCGGAGCTGCAGACCGACCAGGCCGAAGCCGACAAGCGCGTCGCGCAGGCCAAGGCCGAGGAACGACGCGCCATGGCCGTCGCTGCGGAGCAAGAGAACCGCGCGCACGTCGAGGCGATGCGAGCGAAGGTCGTCGAGGCGGAGGCGCAGATTCCCATCGCAATCGCCGACGCCTTCAAGGCCGGCAACCTCGGGGTGATGGACTACTACAACCTGCGCAACATCCAGTCCGACACCGACATGCGCAAGAACATCGCCAAGGCCAGCGA
>SKSV01000399.1 GCA_007122815.1 Trueperaceae bacterium
AGCAACCGAGCAGCACGCAACGGAGAAGCACTCGGCCGGGTAGCAAGCAACCGAGCGGCCCACCGGCTGTTAGCCGATGGGCCGCTGTCGCCAAAGTCAGCTGCTGGCCGGGAGGCTCAGCCGAGCAGCGGTGCGATGGTGAGGCTCACGAGCGCCATCACGTTGATGAGGATGTTCATCGAGGGGCCGGAGGTGTCCTTGAAGGGATCGCCGACGGTGTCGCCGACGACGGTGGCGGCGTGGACCTCGGAGCCCTTGCCACCGAGGTTGCCCTTCTCGACGTACTTCTTGGCGTTGTCCCAGGCACCGCCTGCGTTGGCCATCGTCAGCGCCAGCAGTACGGCCGCGACCAGCGCGCCGCCCAGCAGACCGCCCAAGACCTCGGGCCCGAGCACGTAGCCGACGACCACGGGGGTGAACACGGCGATCGAGCCGGGGATGATCATCTTCTTGAGCGCAGCGGTGGTGGCGATGTCGACGCAGCGGGCGTTGTCGGGCTTACCGGTGCCCTCGAGCAGTCCCGGGATCTCGCGGAACTGGCGCCGGATCTCGTTGATCATGGTGAAGGCTGCGTCACCGACTGCTGTCATGGTGATCGAGGCGACCAGGAACGGGATCGAGCCGCCGATCAGCATGCCCATGAGCACCCGCGGGTCGACGAGCGAGAGCTCGAAGTCGGGCAGGTTGTAGTGGAGCAGCTCCATGTACGCGGCGATGATCGTCAGCGCGGCGAGCGCGGCGGCACCGATCGCGAAGCCCTTGCCGATGGCGGCGGTGGTGTTGCCGAGCTCGTCGAGAGAATCCGTGATCTTGCGGGTGCCCGAGCCGAGGCCGCCGAGTTCGGCGATGCCGCCAGCGTTGTCGGCCACGGGGCCGTACGCGTCGATTGCCATGGTGATGCCTACGGTGGCGAGCATGCCGACCGCGGCGATGCCGACCCCGTAGAGCCCGCTCAAGAGGCTCGCTACGAGGATGATGGCGGCGATCGAGAGGAGCGGCACGACCACCGATTGCAGGCCGACTGCCAACCCCGCGATCATCACGGTGGCGGTGCCGGTCTGGCCAGCGTTGGCGATGCGCTTGACGGGCGGGCCGCCGGTGTAGAACTCGGTCGAGAGGCCGATGACGATGCCGCCAACGGAGCCAGCGATGACCGACCACCAGATGCTGACGTCGACACCCATCCAGGTGATGACCAGGTACGAGAGCAGGATGAAGATCACCGCCGCCCCGACGGTGCCCGAGCGCAGCGCGACCGATGGCTCGCGGCCCGAGGCCAGCTTCACCAGCCCGACGCCGCCGATCGAGCACAGCAGCCCGAGCGAGGTGAGCGCCAGCGGCAGGAACATCAGCGCCGATTGGGCACCGAGCGCCGCCAGGGTGGTGGCGCCGAGGGTGGAGGCGATGGCGATGGTGGCGATCTGCGCGCCGCAGTAGGACTCGAAGATGTCGGAGCCCATGCCGGCCACGTCGCCGACGTTGTCACCAACGAGGTCGGCGATCACGCCCGGGTTGCGAGGATCGTCCTCGGGTATGCCGGCCTCGACCTTGCCGACGAGGTCGGCGCCGACGTCGGCGCTCTTGGTGAAGATGCCGCCGCCCACGCGGTAGAAGAGCGCGACCGAGCCGGCGCCCACACCGAAGGCGTGCATGGCGTGTGCGCCCTCGGCGCTGCCGCCGAAGAGCAGGAAGAGGAAGCCCAGGCCCACTAGACCGAGCGAGGCCAGCACTATGCCCATCACCGAACCACCGAAGAAGGCGACGGTGAGCGCCTTCGGCGCGCCCTCGGTGTGGGCGGCGGTGGTGGTGCGCACGTTGGCCTTCGTGGCCGAGAACATGCCGAAGTAACCGGCGGTGGCCGAGGTGATGGCTCCGATGGCGGCAGAGAGCGCCGACCGCCAGTCCAGGAGGACCCAGATGAGGACGACGACGACGACGCTGAACCCTACGAGCAGGATCAGCTCGCGCCGCATGAACGCCATGGCGCCGATGTGGATCTCGTCGGAGATTGCCTTGAGCTTGGCCTCTCCCTCCGGGTACGCGACCACGATCCGGTAGAGGTAGTACGCGACCCCGAGTCCGAACAGACCGAGAGCGAACGGTAGCAGACCGCTGGCGACCATGGGACCTCCTGGGGGCGGTCGCACCCGTCGTCGCTCGCTCGAGCGCCTGGCGATCACGACGATAACCGGGAGGCCGCCGGTAGCTTCAAACGGCCACAGCATAACCTAACGTGAGGGGGTAAATATCCCGGTTTCAGCGCTGCAGGAGGGAGATGCTGGGAGCGACAGCTCGACTCGGAGGCTGCCTGACACCCAACGAGCATCATACTGCCACCGGCCCACGGCTCGCTATGAGGTGCGACACCTCGGGACACACGTCGCGGCGCTACGCTAGGTGGCGAAAGGAGGTAAGTGATCGAATCTAAAACGGATCACATCCTTTCCGGCGACTCCCGCTAGCCACTTGAGGCTCGACCGGGATCCTCCGCACCAAGCAGTAGTTAGATAGTTCGATCAGGTGACGGGGACCCAACGGAGCAAGACGAGGCAGCGGGAGTCGTCATTGGTGTGCCGGGCGCACCGCGCAGCGATCACCACCTCGCACCGCAACCGAAAGAGCAGGCCCAGGGCCGGCGCCAAGCCCGCAGCCTCAGACGGACACCACGCGTGTCCCGCGCTGGCTCAGCTCGAACGGCACCTCGCGCAGGTCGCCGAGCGCGCGCCTGACGGGCTCGTGCTGCTCACCTGGGCAGCACACCAGCACGTACCCGCTGATCTTGCCGCCGGGAACCTGGGCGGCAGCCCCAGTCGCCTCGACGCGAGCCACCACGTCCTCGACGAAGCCGTCGCTGAAGTGGCCAGGCAGGCGCATCTTCAGGTGCTGCTTCGCGCCGATGCAGGTCGCCACCGTACTGAGGTCACCTGCCTCGAGCGCCGCCTCGAGCTCGAGCGCCAACGCCTTGAGCTCGTGCAGGAGCGGCACGGCGCGCTCGAACTGAGCTCTGAGCAGGTCGAGCGAGGGCTTCGTCCGCGCTTGCCTGCCGCTGGCGAAGAGCATCAAGGAGCGCTCGAAGGCCCGACGCTGCTCTTGCCCGAGGGACAGGCTGCGCGAACGCACCCGCGCCCCCTCGTAATCCAATCGCAGCAGGCCCCCTCGCGCGCAGACGTGCGGGTCGTGGTACCCCGATGCCCCACCTAGCACCTCCACCTCGATGTGGGCGGCGGCCTCGGCCGCCGCCTCGGCCGGCATGATCTCGCCCCGGTAGGCAGCGAGCGCGCTGAGCAACCCCACCGTGATCGAGCCCGAGGCCCCCAGGCCGCTCTCGCCCGCAACGTCCACCCACACCGCCACCCGCACGGGGGTGTCCCCCATGCCTTGGGCGCGCAGCGCCTCGCGGACGAGGTCGTGCCGGATCTGATCGAGCGAACTAGCGGTCTCGAACCCCCCGGCGTGATGCACCTCGAAACGCCCGTCTAGCGTCGGCAGCACGCTCACGTAGGTGGCCAGGTCGATGGTCGTGCTGATGGTCACGCCCGCGTAGCGCTCCGCGTACGCCCGCAGGTCGGTCAGGCCACCGCCGAGGGGGAGGCGCAGGGGCGTGGTCGCGACTATCATCCACGCCGCTCCCACAGCCGCCTGACCACGTGGCGCACGTTCTCCTCGGGGCTCGGGTGCACGCCTCCCAGATGCAGCCGCTCGGGCAGCTCCAGGTAACCGAGTTCGA
>SKSV01000366.1 GCA_007122815.1 Trueperaceae bacterium
ACCATCGCCTAGGGCGGCGCCGCTATCGGCGCCGCCCCGGGCGGGGCCGCTATCGGCGCCGCCCCGGGCGGTGCCGCACGATGGGGCCGCCCCGGGCGCCCAACGACAGCCTAGAGGACCTTGGCGCCACGAGGGGAAACGTTGAGCACGAGCACCGCACCCAAACGCCGCCGGCGCAACGAAAGACCGCCACCCCAGTGGCGGCATACCGCCGCGTTCATCGGACCCAGCCTCATAGCCCTCGCGCTGGTAGCCCTCGTCCCCACCCTTTGGGCGATCGGCAGCAGCCTCTTCGAGTGGCACTTCCATCGCCCACACGCACGCGCCTTCGTCGGGATCGAGAACTACTTCAGACTGGCGCGCGACCCCCGGTTCCTCAACGCGGTCTGGGTCACCACCGTCTACACCACGGTCAGCGTCCTCACGACCATGGTCCTCGGGACGCTCCTGGCGCTCCTGACGAAGGCACCCTTCTTCGGCAAGGGAATAGTGCGAGCGCTGCTGACCGTACCCATGATCATGACGCCCGTGGTCTCCACGCTGGTGTGGAAGACCTTCTTCTTCGAGGCCGACCTTGGGTTGATCAACTGGGTTCTCGGCTTCGCGGGCATCCAGGGACCCGCTTGGGTGGCGAGTTCTCCTTACGCGCTCTTCACCATCCTCGTGGTGAACATCTGGTTCATGACGCCGTTCGTCTACCTGGTCATGGACGCCGCGCTGGAAGGTCTGCCGAACGAGGTCGTCGACGCCGCGAAGATCGACGGCGCCGGCTACTGGCAACGCGTTCGATACGTGATCGTGCCGATGCTGCGCGCGACGATCGTGTTCACGGTGATCTTCCGCATCACCATCGACGCTCGCATGTTCGAGATCATCCAGGTGATGACGGGAGGCGGTCCGGCGCGCGACACGGAGGCGCTCACCCTCTGGGTCTACAACGCCGCGCTGCGGAACTTCCATCTCGGTTACGGGAACGCCGGAGGGGTCGTGTTGATGGTGTTGGTCGGCGTCGCCTGCCTGACGATCTTGCTGGTCGGGCTACGGGACATGTACCGACGGACGGGATCGACATGAGCGTGCACACCAAGCGACGACTCGCCGAGACGGCAAGGCTGTTCGCCATCGCGGTAGCGGTGTTCGTGGCCATCCTTCCCCTCATCTGGGTCGTGCTCGCCTCCTTCAAGACCGGCGCCGACGTGTCCCAGCTCCCGCCCAAGCTCATCTTCACGCCGACCCTCGAGAACTACCACAGGGTCCTGGACGCGGGTTTCGCGGCCTTCTTCCGCAACAGCGTGCTCGTCACCATCGCCGCGGTCGCCCTCTCGGTCGGCTTGGGCGTGCCAGCCGCCTACGGTTTCTCGCGCTTGAGGGTCCCAGGTGGTAAGGGCTTGCTGCTCTTCGTGCTCTCGATGCGTTTCGTGCCGTACATAGTCTTCGCCGTGCCGCTCTTCGTGATCATGGTGCGGCTGGGAGTCGTGGGGACGCATGGCGGGCTGATCGTGGTCTACATCCTCATCAACCTACCGCTGGTCATCTGGTTGATGAAGTCCTTCTTCGACGACGTGCCCACCGACATCGACGACGCCGCGGCGGTTGACGGAGCGACCCGAGCCCAGAGCTTCTTCTACGTCGTGCTGCCGTCGACTGCGGCCGGAGTCGCCTGCGTGACCATCCTCTCCTTCATCTTCACCTGGAACGAGTACCTGCTCGCCTTGGTGCTCTCGGGGCGGGCCGCGCAGACGCTACCCGTGGTGCTCACGCGCTTCCTGGGTGGCATGGAAGACCCCGTGCGCTGGGGGCTGCTCTCCGCGTCCAGCGTGGTGGTCCTGGCGCCGGTGGTCGTCACGACCCTGCTCGTTCACCGCTACGTGCGCGCGGGCTTCGGAGGAACTCAGGCATGACCCGAACGGACGGCACGCGCTCGCTGCTGAGGAGCCTCGAGCTCCTCGAGGCGGTCGGTGCGGGTGTCCACGACCTCGACGGGCTCGTCGAGAACACACGCTTGCCCAGGAGCACCGCACACCGGCTCCTGAGCGCGTTGGTGCAGCGCCGGTACCTCCGCCATCAACCCGGCGACGGCTACCGGTTGGGGGCGATGTTGATCCAGCTCGGCTTCGCCGCGCAGAGCCAGCTGCACCTCTCGAGTGTGGCCAGGCCGCATATGGAGCGCCTAGCCAGGTCTACCTGCGAGACCGTGCACCTGGCTGTCCTCGACGGTCGCGACATCGTCTACATCGACAAGGTCACCGGGTCCCGGGGGCTCCTGATGGCCTCACGGATCGGTGCGCGAGCCCCGGCCCAAACGACCGCGCTCGGCAAGGTGCTGGTGGCCGGCCTGCCTCGGCGCGAGTGGGAAGGCCGCTTCGATCCCGCGGTCCGGCCCATGCCGCGATCTCCAGCAGACGAGGAGTCCTATCTGGCGGGGCTCCGCAGCTGCGCCGAGGCTGGTTACGCCGTCGACGACGAAGAGAACGAGCCAGGGGTCCGCTGCCTCGGTGTGCCGATACGTGACGCTACTGGGTCGGTGGTGGCCGCCATCTCGATCTCCGGGGCGAGCGTCTACCTGAGCGACGAGCGCATGCGTGAGCTCAAGCCAGAGGTCCAGGCCACCGGCGAAGCGATTTCCAACGAGCTCGGCTGGCGTGAGCGAAATACTCTGGCGTGAGCCTTCCTCACCGAACGATGGGACCCAGGCCCTGCAGCGCCAGCGCCGGCGCTGCGCGAGCCGCGTCGTAATGTTCCTAGCCGCGGGGCTGGCGCGAGCGGTGTGCTTCAACGACGATGCACAGGGCTTCGCGACGCAGCTACTTGCGTCTGCGACGGGGCTGCGTGGCTTCGTGTCACCTTGGGGGAACGTGGCCGGACTCCTGAGCACTTGACCAGCTGGTCGTCGATGTAGTATCCCTACGACATACGCAAGGTTCATCGGCATGCGTCGTTCGCCGTCACGGGCAGCGGCCCAGTGATGGCGGGCGCCTCGACAAGGGAGCCATTGGGGCGAGGGGGCATCATGACCGACCTGAACCAGTTGAGGCGGGTCCATCGCGCGATCCCGGAACTCAGTCCAGCCGAGCGCCGGGTGGCGGACGTGGTACTGGACTCGCCCCAAGAAGTCGCCGAACTCAGCATAATGAGCCTGGCCAAGAGGGCTAGCGTGAGCGAGCCGACCATCGTCAGGTTCTGCCGCAACGTTGGCTGCGACGGGTTCCAGGACTTCAAGCGACAACTGACCCAGAGCCTCGCTGCCGGTTTCACCTACCTCAACATGGACATCGAGTCGGGAGACGGCGCAGCGGTCTTCAAGCAGAAGGTGTTCGACAGCACGATCAGCACCCTGATGAGCGTCCGCGACCGGCTGGACGAGACGGCCATCGAGCGCGCGGTGCAGGCGCTCGCCAGCGCTCGCCGTATCGAGTTCTACGGCTTCGTCGCCTCGGGAGCGGTGGCGATGGACGCACAGCACAAGTTCTTCCACTTCTCGGTGCCGTGCGTGGCGTACACCGACCCTCACATGCAGCGCATGTCGGCAGCTGCGCTGGGCCCGGAAGACGTAGCCGTCGCCATCTCGCACACGGGACGGACCACCGAGCTCATCGCGAGCGTCGAGATCGCCCGCAGCACGGGCGCCACCATCATCGGCGTCACCGATCCGGACTCGCCCCTCGCGAAGCTCTGCACGCTGGTTGTCGGGGTCGCGGTACCCGAGAACACCGACCTCTACATGCC
>SKSV01000438.1 GCA_007122815.1 Trueperaceae bacterium
GCGCCGGCCGAGCCGGAGCGCAGCGGGTCCAGCTGCAAGGTGGCGAGGCTGAGCACCTCGCTCTCCAGGAGCGCCATGGCTCGCTCACCCAGACCGGAGACCAGCACCGGAGTGCTCACCGCGAGCGCGCCGCTGGGCAGGTTCGGGGCCGCGCCGCTCTCGCGGGCTTGCGCGCGCATGCTCTCGATCGGCGTGACGAGGGCCAGGTTGCCGTCGGAGTCAGGGAACACGTAGCCGATCGCCCCTAGCAGCGCCGTCTCGCCGTCGAGCTCGAGGTACACGGGGCTGCCGCTCATGCCTGCCGCCACGCCACCGGCGGCATCGATCAAGGAGCCACCCGTCTCTATCAGGACCAGCGTGATGGCACCCGGTCCGAAGCTCTCCTGAACGGCGAGCACGCGCGCGCTGAAGCTCTCTATGCGCTCTGACGGGCCCGCCGTGAGTCCGTATCCCTCGAGGCCGGGTTCGAGGCGCTCCAGCGGGAAGGCGGGCAAGCGCGCGAGCGTCGCAGCGGTGTCAGCGCTGGCGGTGTCCGCGCTGGCGCTGACGGCACCGACGATCTCCGCCCTGGCGCTGACCGCGCCGGCGATCAGCAGCGCCGCGCCGGCCAGCGCTGCCAGCAGGCTCGGCGAGCTCAACCGTTGCATCAACGCCGCAAGAACGTGTCGGAGATCAGCGCGTCCTGCAGGACCGGGATCATGTCGAGCGCCTGACCCGTGCCGAGCGCCACGCAGTCGGTGGCGTTCTCCGCCACCACCACGGGTATACCGGTGGCCTGCCTGAGGAGCTCGTCGAAGTTCAGCAGCAGAGCCCCGCCACCGGTCATGATGATCCCCCGATCGATCACGTCCGAGACCAGCTCGGGCGGCGCCGCCTCCAGCACCCGCCGCACGCCGTCGGCGATCTTCTGGATCGGCTCCTTCAACGCTTCGACGGTGTCCTCGGTGGCCACCCTGATGGTCTTGGGAAGGCCGTTGATCAGGTCGCGGCCACGCACCTCGATCTCGTGGCTGTCGTCCGGCCGCACCACCACCGCGGCTCCCACCTTCATCTTCACCTCTTCAGCGGTTCGGTCGCCGATCAGCAGGTTCTCCTTGTGGCGGATGTAACGGATGATCGCCTCGTCGAACTCGTTGCCGGCAATACGCAGCGATTCGGAGACGACGATGCCGCCCAAGCTGATTATGGCGATGTCCGTGGTGCCGCCACCGATGTCGACGATCATCGAGCCGGTCGGCTCTGCGATCTGCACGCCCGCCCCGATGGCTGCGGCCAGCGGCTCCTCGATCAGGAACGCTTTGCGCGCACCTACCTCGCGGGTCGCCTGGAGGACCGCCCGCCGCTCGACCTCGGTCACGCCGGAGGGGACGCAGACCATGATGTGTGGCTTGAAGAAGCGGCCGGCTCCCGTGACGACCTTGCGCACGAACGCCTGGAGCATCTTCTCGGTCAGGTCGTAGTCGGCGATCACGCCGTCACGCATGGGACGCACCGCCACGATGTTCCCAGGGGTGCGGCCGAGCATGCGGTACGCCTCGTCACCTACCGCCTTCACGTCACCGGTGTCGCGGACCATGGCGATCACCGAGGGCTCGCGCAGCATGATGCCGTGGCCCTTGACGTAGATCAGGACGGTGGCGGTCCCGAGGTCCACACCGATCTCCTGCCAGAATCTCATCATCTTCTCCCCAGGCTCTCGGCTGGGCCGGAGCGCTCAGTCGCGTGTGTCGCTGCGTACGGACGCCGTCGGCGCCGCGGTCGGTGCAGTATACCCACGCTGGCCAGCGTCACCGAAGGCTCCGACTCAACCGTAACGCGGCTCGGGCGGCCGCCCTCCCGGAACGCTCCGTGCGTGCCAGAGCGCGTCGGGGGCGGCACCCTCGAGCCTCCTGAGCGGTTCGTCGTCCAACTCCGAACGGGCCAGCAGGAGTGGGCCGCGAAGGGGTGCGACGTCCTCGCTGCGGCGCGTCGCGAGCAACGCGTGCACGCGGCCGCGGCGCGCGTCGAAGAGTGCCCAGCCGCTCTCTCCTGGCGCGAGCGCACCGAACAGGACGGCTTCCAGGCTGCAGCTGCCCGTTACGGGCACGCCCAGCGCGCGCCCGAGCCCTAGCGCGACGGCGATGCCGACACGTGTGCCGGTGTACGATCCCGGCCCCACACCGACGCCGATGCCAGCGAGCATCTCGCGGCCGACGCCGCAGCTCTCGAGGAACGCCACAAGGTCCGGCATCAGGCGCGCGCTGGAGGCGCGACCCAGGCGTTCCTCGTCACGGTGGCCAACGCCCTCGTCGGGGCTCCATAGAGCCAGCGAGCGCCACTGCGTAGCGGTGTCCAAGCCCAGGAACCAGTTGCCCACCGTCGCCATGCTAGCGCTCGGCTGGGGAGCGTCCTGGCCAGGAGCGCCACAGCGCTCCGTGGAGCGCCTCGGAGGGATCGCCGCTGCGGTCCAGCGCCAGGTGATAGGCGGTTGGCTCGTGCTCGATCAGCGCCTCGCCCCACTCCACCACGGTGAGTCGCGAGCGCTCCTGCAGTTCCGAGAGACCGAGGTCGAAGAGGACGGTGGCGCTCGGCAGGCGGTAGGCGTCCAGGTGGGCCAACGTGCCGCTTGGGGTGGGGTACTCGTGCACCAGCGCGTAGGTGGGGCTGGTGACGTCGGCTGCGCTCCCGAGGGCCCGCGCCAAGGACTTCACGAGCGTGGTCTTGCCGGAGCCGAGCGGACCGCTGAGCACCAGCAACGATCCTGGAGCGAGCGACTGGACGACCTGCGAGGCCAGGCGGAAGATCGCGCTCTCGTCCGGCAGGGGTATGCGCTTAGGGCCGTCGCTCACGGCGAGGGGTCGGAGGCGCCCGCCAGCTCTCGGAGCCTGTCGCGGAAGCGCGTCGTCAGGGCGCTGATGGCTCCTCCCGAGCGCACCACGAGCAGGGCGTGGGCGTCCCGGCCGACGGGCGCCACCAGCGCGTAACGGCTTCCCAGTGCCAGGCCCACGAGCGTCGGGCTGCCGTCGTCGAGGGCGCCGGCCAGGGAGTCCCAGGCGTGGGCGGCGTTCGCCAGCGCGGGTGCCAGGGCACCGCCCTCCAGGCGGGCGAGGTCGCCCGCGAAGACGGTCCCGTCGGCTCCGACCACGGCAGCTGCGTCGACGTCCTCCAGCTCCCGGAACGGTGCGAGCAGCGCCTCGAGCGCTGCACCGTCGGGTGGAGCGCTCTCCTCGGCTGCGGAAGGTGCTTCGGCCCCGCCAGACTCCGTGCCCGTGAGGTCATCGAACCAGTCCAGGACGTCGTCGATGACCTTGCCGGCAACCAGCTGGTCGGCCACGGCGCGCGTTGTCTCGTAAGCGTCGGAGAGGCCCGCGAGGAGTCGCTCCGCCTCACTGAGGGAGCGCTCCAGCTGATGCTGCAAGCCCGGGGAGATGCGCGCTAGCGCCTCGCGCTGTGTGTCGAGGTGGGTCAGCACCCGAGAGACCGCAGCGACCTCGTCGTTGTTCAGCCTCTTCACGCGAGAGAAGGTCTCGAGCGCTGCGTCCAGGCGCGGGCCGAACCCCTCTACACGCGCCTGGATCTGCGCTTCGACCGTGCCCAGCTCGCGCTCGGCGGCGTCGAGTTCGGTTGCGGCCGAGCGCCCCTCGGACAGTACCCGGCGTGCGCGCTCGAGGGCCTGCGTGAACGCGGGCAACGCCGCTACGCCCGCTGGCTCGAGCCGCGCCCTGGCCTGCTGGAGCCTCTGAGC
>SKSV01000353.1 GCA_007122815.1 Trueperaceae bacterium
CGGCCAGCGACACGTGGCCCGCCCCGATCACCGCCTGGATCACCAGCACCTTGCCCACGAAGCCTGCGAGGGGCGGAATGCCGGCGAGGCTCAAGAGGCAGACCGCCATAGCGGCGGCCAGCCAAGGCCGCGTGCGACCCAACCCCGCGAAGCGCTCGATGGCGTCACCGCTGTCGTCGTCATCCATCACCTGCGTCAGCACCGCGAACGCTCCGGCGCTCATCAGCGTGTAGGCGGCGAGGTAGAAGGCGGCAGCGCTCATACCCGCCTGATCGGCGGCGAGCACCGCCAGGCCGAGGTAACCCGCGTGTGCCACGGCCGAGTAGGCGAGCATGCGCTTCACACCCGCTTGGAGGAGGGCAGCCAGGTTCCCGACGACGAGCGTGGCGCCCACGAGGACCACCAAGACACCAGGGAGGACGGCGCCCAAGGCGCCCGTCTCGAGGCTCGCGAACATCGTCGACGCCACCCGCAGCAGCGCCCCGAAAGCGGCCGCCTTCACGACCACTGCCATGAAGACCGTAACCGGGGTCGGGGCGCCAGTGTAGACGTCGGGCGCCCACTGGTGGAACGGTACGAAGGCCACCTTGAACCCCAGTCCGGCGACGATGAGCACCGCTCCCATCAGCGCGGTCAGGTGCGCCTCGAAGGCGGGGTTCGAGAAGGCCGCCATGATGCTCGCGTAGTCGAAGTGACCCGCTGCGCCGTACGTCAGGGCGATCCCGTATATGAGCAGCGCCGACGCGAAGGCCCCCAGCAGGAAGTACTTCAGACCCGCCTCCTGGCTGGCGCGCGCTTCGGTACGCCAGGCGGCCAGGGCGTAGACCGCCAGGGACATGATCTCGAGACCGAGCAGGAGCGTGATCAGGTCTCCTGCAGAGACCATGACCACCGCACCGGTGGCCGATAGCAGCACCAGCGGGAAGTACTCGGGGTGGTCCAGACCGAGCCGGCGAAGCGTGCCTTGACCCACCAGGATCGAGAGAGCCGTGCCCAGCAGGATGACCACCGTGAACGAGCTCGCGGGCACGTCGGCTAGGTAGCGCAGTCCGAAGCCTGCCTCGGCCGCGCCGGAGTGCGCCTCCATCAGGAGGTGGAACGCGAAGACGCTCGCGCTGACGACCCCCACGAGGGCGACAGCCGCGACGAAGGTGCGGTCGCGCTGGAAGACGGCGAGCAGCAGCGTCACCGCCGCGAAGCCCAAGAGGACGAGTGCGGGTGACAGCACGCTCCAGACGATGAAGCCCTCGGGCAAGGTCATCGCCGCACCTCCCCGAGGCTCGGCAGGCTGTCGACGGGTTGGCTCCCGGCCTGCTGCAGGCGGGACACCGTGACGCTCGCGTCTGCTTCGAAGGTTTGCAGGTGCGCCGCCGGCGCGACGCCCAACCAGAGCGTGCCGACGATGATCGGCACGAGGACCACGATCTCGAGCGCTCTCAGGTCCGCCACGGGGTTGGGTTGCGGGCCCTGGTAGAGCCGCTGGTAGAGGTTGACGCCGTACACGCCGGCCGCGATGACGGCGAGCACCGCCAGCACACCGGCCGCCGCGCTCGCCTGGAAGGCCCCGAGGAGTGCCAGGAACTCGCCTGGGAAGTTCGCGAGGCCGGGTACGCCTATGCTGGCGAAGAGCACCAGCAGCGTCACGGCGGCGAGCGCCGGCGCTGAGGCGGCGAGCCCGCCGTACGATCCGGCGTCGTGGCTGCCGCGGCGCGCGTGGAGCATGCCGACGAGGAGGAACATGCCACCCGTCGTCAGCATCTGCGCTGCGAGCAGGTACATGGCTCCCGCGAGCCCCGCGAGGTGCAGCCCGAAGAGCCCTACCGCGACGATACCCATGTGCGAGAGGGAGGCGTAGGCGAGGAGCTTCTTGAGGTGGTGCTGCCGGGTGGCGATCATGGCTGCGTAGGCTGCCGTGAAGGCGCCCACGGCCAGGAGCAGCGGCGCAGCTTGACGCGCGCCCTCCGGTAGGAGCGGGATCGCCCAGACGAAGAAGCCGAAGCCGCCGACCTTGTAGAGCGTGCCGGCCACGTCAGCAGCCCCGCTCGGGTGGTTCTGCTCGTGGAAGTCGATGAGCCAGTGGTGCAGCGGGAACATCGGGAGCTTCACCGCGAACGCGAGCGCGAAGCCCGCGAAGAGCCACGTCTGGGTGAGCACGTCGAGGCTCGCGCTGGCCGCGAGCAGGTCGCCGAAGAGGTAGCTCTCCGCTCCCGAGAGCGGCTTGATCGCCGCTACCGCGAGGAGCATGGCGAAGGAACCCGCGACCGCGTAGACGAGGTACTTGAGCATCGCCTGGCGCCTCTGGGCTCCGCCCCAGCCGCCGAGCATCGCCAACGAGGGTACGAGGGTGGCTTCCCAGAACACGTAGAACAGGACCAGGTCCCGAGCCAGGAAGAGGCCCATCAGGCCGCTCCACATGGCGAACAACGCGGCCAGGAAGCGGCCGGGCCGGGCATCGACGCGCAGCGAGGCCCAGAGGACCGTGGGCACCATCACGAGGCTCGCGACGAGCGCCAGCACCCCGCCTGAGTGTCCAGGATCGAGCGCGATGTAGGCCCCTAGGCCCGGGATCCACGGCACCTCGACGGCCGCGCTGCCTGGCAGGAGACTGGCGCAGACGAAGGTGGCGAGAGCGCCCAGGAGCGCGATCGCGCGCGCCACACGAGCGTCGCTGGCGAACACCAGCACACCAGCCACCACCAGGGGCAGCAAGATCAGCAGCACCGAGGTCATGCGCGCACCCCCGTCAAGACCACCACGAGCACCAGGACCGCCGCCCCGATCAGCATGGCCAACGCGTAGCTGCGCACGAAGCCGCTCTGCAGCAACGTGATGGCACGCGCGAGCCACCCGACGGTGGTGACGCCACCGGCCAGACCCCGGTCGAGCACGTCACGGTCCAGCACCGCCAGCGCGCCCGAGGTCCCTTCCGCCGGGCCCACCACGACGTTGCGGTAGAGCGCGTCGATCCCCATGCCCGAGCGCGCGAAGGCGGCTAGGCGACCGCTGCCGAAACGCGCCACCGGCACGCCTCGCTGCACGCCGTAGATCCACCACGCGAGCGCCAGACCGACGGCGGCCGCCAGGACCGCCGCCCCGATGAGCAGCCACTCGGCCCACAGGGGCGGGTAGGCGAAGGGCACGCTCGCGGTCGCCGGCTCGAGCCAGGGGCCGATCCAGTTCGGGAAGGCGAAGGCGGGAAGACCCACGTAGCCGACCAGCACCGAGGCGACCGCCAGCACCACGAGCGGCGCGGTCATCACGCGCGGCGACTCGTGCACGCGCTTGCGGGCATCGGGATTGAGACGCGGTTCGCCCTCGAACACCAGCAGGTACCAGCGACCCATGTAGGCGGCGGTCAGGGTGGCCGAGAGCAGCAGCACGGCGTACAGGACGATCGCGCCGTGGTCGACGAGGAGCGTGGAAGAGAAGGCGTGCAACAGGATCGCGTCCTTGCTGAAGAAGCCCGACAGGAGCGGCACGCCCGCTATGGCTAGGGTGCCGACCAGGGCGCTCAGCGCGGTGACGGGCATGAAGCGGCGCAAGCCGCCCATGCGGCGTACGTCCTGCTCGCCGCCGAGCCCGTGGATAACGCTGCCAGAGGTGAGGAAGAGCAGGCCCTTGAAGCAGGCGTGAGTGAGCACGTGGAAGATGCCGACCCAGTAGGCGCCGACGCCCACCGCGACGAACATGAAGCCGAGCTGGCTGA
>SKSV01000421.1 GCA_007122815.1 Trueperaceae bacterium
GGCAGCCCCACGCGCGTCAGCCCACTCGCCAGACGCGACTCGGAGTAGAAGCCCCCGCGCTGCTCGAAGTTGGAGAGCAACTCCGCGTACCGCAGCCCCGCCGCAGGGTCGTCAGGGCGGCCCGCCCTCACGCGGGCGCGCTCCAACTCCTGCGCCAAGGCGTCGAGGCCCCACATCTCGCCCCGCGCGAGCTCCCAGAGGTTCGCGCTGGAGGCGACGCCCGCCTCCTGCGTCACGAAGACGATCTCGACACCGGGAGGGCGCACGACGCGGCCCTCCGCCGGCACCAGGCGCCCCGCCAACGCCGTCAGCAGCGTCGACTTCCCGGAGCCGTTCGGCCCGACCAGGCCAACGCGCCAGCCCTCGCGGACCTCCAGCGAGCTCACCCGAAGGAGGTCGCGTGAGCCTCGCCGGAGCAGCAGGTCAGAGCAACCGAGGAGCACCATGATCTCTCGTCGAGGCAGCGCGGGCGCCCGCGCCACCGGTCCGTATGGTACGCGTGCCGAGCGTTGCTGGGCAGTGCCCTGCTCTCCACCCTGCGGCAACTCGGCCGCGGCTTAGGATGCGCCATGGCAGCTAGCGAGTCCATCCTGGCCGTACCCGAGGTCACGCCGAGCGAACGCTCGCACGTCCTGCGCGACGCCTCCGAACCAGGGCGCGGGCAGGTGATCTACTGGCTCCAGCAGGCCCAGCGAGAGAGGGACAACCCGGCCCTGGAGCACGCGCTGGCGCTGGCGGCACGCTGGGAACGGCCGCTCGAAGTGGTGTTCGGGCTCGACCCCGACTACCCAGGCGGCACGCTCCGCGCCTTCGTCTTCATGCTCGAAGGGCTCCGGGACGTGCGCGAGCGCCTGCGCGAGCGCGGGATCGCGTTCACCTGCCGCCTCGGGAAGCCAGACGAGACGGCCCTGCGAGCGAGCGAGGGAGCGGCGGCCCTCGTGTGCGACCGCGGCTACCTGCGTCACCAGCGTGTCTGGCGCGAGCGTGTCGGGCGCGAGGCCGGCTGCGGCGTGGTCGAGATCGAGGGTGAGGTGGTGGTACCGGTCGCCGTCGCCAGCGACAAGCTCGAGTACGCCGCGCGCACCCTGCGCCCCAAGCTGCGGCGTGAGCTCGAGCGCTTCGCGTCGCTTCCCCCGCGCGTGAGCGTCACGAAGCCCACGAAGGGCGGCGCACGCTCGGGCGCAGGCGGTCGCTCAGATGGCGGCCTGTCCGACGTTGGCCTGTCGGACGGTGGCCTGTCCGACGGTGGCCAAGAGGACGTCACGGACCAGCTAGATGACCCGTTGGCGCTGGCTCGGCGGCTGCGCGTCGACGAGCGAGCGGGCCCGGTGAGCGACTGGTTCCGTGGCGGTCAGGACGCCGCGGCCGAGGCCCTGGAGCGCTTCATCCGGGGCGGCCTGAGCGAGTACCACCGTCTCAGGAACCAGCCGCAGTTCGACGCCGTGTCGTACCTCGGCATGTACCTACACTTCGGTCAGGTGTCGCCGCTCCGGGTGCTGCGCGAGGTCAGGCGCTCCGCTGAGGGCGCCGGTGCCCCCGACGAAGCGGTAGCGAGCTTCGTCGAGGAGTTGGTGGTGCGCCGCGAGCTCGCCGTCAACCACGCCTGGTACCAGCGCGATTACGACAGCTACGACGCGCTCCCGGAGTGGGCTCGCCGCACCCTGGACGAGCACGCCGGCGACGAGCGCGAGCACGACTACGGCGCCGCCGCGCTGGAGGCGGGCGAGACCCATGACCGCTACTGGAACGCCGCGATGCGCGAGATGCGCGAGACGGGCTACATGCACAACTACATGCGCATGTACTGGGGTAAGCGCATCCTGGCCTGGAGCGCCGAGCCTCGCGCCGGCTTCGAGCTGACCCGCACCCTCAACGACCGCTACTTCCTCGACGGCCGCGATCCGAACTCCTACGCCAACGTAGCTTGGGTCTACGGCCGTCACGACCGCCCCTGGCCCGAGCGGCCCGTCTTCGGGAAGGTGCGCAGCATGGTCGCCGCGGGCCTGGAGCGCAAGGGCGACCCCGATGCCTACGTCGCCAAGGTCGAGCGGCGCGTCTCGTCACGCAGCCTGGAGGTCGATGCCGGCGACGCCGCGCCTTGAGCGGCGGCGCTAGACTGCGGCGTGCGTCGCTTCATCGCCCAGGGCGCCAACCAGGGGTTCCGCTGCGACTTCTGCGGTGCGCAGGTGCCGCCCTTGGCGAACGGCTCCTACCGCAACCATTGCCCGCGCTGCCTCCACTCGCGGCACGTCGACGTCAACCCCGGCGACCGCGCCAACGATTGCCAGGGAATGCTGGAACCGGTCGCCGTGCTGCACTCGGGCAAGAAGGGCTGGGTGATCGTGCACCGCTGCCAACGCTGCGGTGAGGAGCGCCGCAACCGCGCCGCCAGCGACGACCCGCTGATGCCGGACGACCACGAAGCGCTCGTGGCGCTGGCGAGCCGCGAGACAGCCGCTCTGGCGAGCCGCGAGCCCAGTGGCTCGCGTGGCCGGCGGCGCAGGCGCCCGCGCTGAGGTAGCCGCCCTCGTCCAGGTCGGTAGACTCTGCGCATGTGCCCAGACCTCATCGTGCTACCCGAACGAGTCCGCACGCTCGATCCTGAACGCCCGCTGGCAGAGGCGCTCGCCATCGCCGGTGGCCGCGTGCAAGCCGTAGGGAGTCGCGACGAGATCATCGGCCTGCGAGCCGCCGGCACCGAGGTGATCACCCTCGACGGAGCCTGCGCCCTACCCGGCTTCCACGACGCCCACGTGCACCTGGCGCAGTACGCCATGGGGTTGGCCGCGCTCGACCTGCAGGACACCCCCGACCAGGAGACGGCGCTCGATCGTGTAGCCGAGCGCGCGCGCACGCTAGAGGCGGGTGCGTGGATCACCGGCGCTGGGTTCGCGCTCGACCGCTGGGGCGTACGCAGCCTGGAAGCGAGCGCGCTCGACGCCGTCGCGCCGAACCACCCCGTTCTGCTCAAGTCGCAGGACCACCACGCGGGCTGGGTCAACAGCGCCGCGCTGGCCGCAGCCGGCATCGACCGGAACACACCCGACCCGGAGCACGGCACCATCGTCCGCGACCCGCACGGCAACCCCACCGGGTACCTCTTGGAGCACGCGGTTGGGCTGGTCTCCGCAGCCGTTCCGCCTGCCGACGCCACGACCCTGTCCGGCGCGCTGGATCGGGCTGGCGCTGAGCTCGCCGCACGCGGCATCACCACCGTCCACCACATGGCGTACGAGCCATCGAACGCCTGGCGCGCCATAGCTGACGCGGCCTCGCGCGACGACTACCAGCTCCGAGTCTGGGCCTGCTTCCCGCACGCGGACATAGAGCATGCCGCCGCCATCGGCATCGCCACCGCCCAGGGCGGTGCACGTTTCGCGGTGGGAGGCGCCAAGTTCTTCGCGGACGGTGCCCTAGGCAGCCGCACCGCCCTCATGCTCGAGCCCTACGTCGACAGCGCGGAGCTCGGCACGCGCATCGAGCCCGAGGAGGTTCTGCGCGAGCGCATCGAGCTCGCCGCGCGCGCGGGCCTCACACCGGTCGTGCACGCCATCGGCGACGCCGCGGTGCGGAGCGTGCTGGACGTGCTGGAGGCCACCTCCGGCGGGTGGCGCGCCGCCGGCCTCAGACCGCGCATCGAGCACGCGCAACACGTCCACCCAGACGACCTCGCGCGCTTCGGGA
>SKSV01000376.1 GCA_007122815.1 Trueperaceae bacterium
CCGCTCCTCGCCGATGTCGTGCGCGCGCCCGGCCTCAGGGACGAGAGCTTCGAGAACGTCCGGGCGCTGGCGCTCCAGGACCTCGCCGCGACGCTCGACTCGCCCGCGCAGCGTGCTGGCGAAGCGCTCGTGGCAGCCTACTTCACCAGCTCACACGGCCGCAGCGCTTACGGCGAGCGCCAGCACCTCGAAGCGCTGCGGGCGGAGGACGTGCGCCGCGACGCCTTCCAGAGGCTCGGTCCTGCCGGAGCCGTCCTGGCGGTTGCGGGTGGGGTGGAGCCGGAGGCTCTCTTCGGCCTCCTGCAGGAGACCTTCGGAGTCTGGCAGGGTTCGTGCAGGGACCTGCCCGAGCCGCGCAGGCGTGAGCCTCACACCGCCACCGTCGAGGCGGACACCGCGCAGGTCCAGATCGGGCTGGCGACCCCCGTGATCGGGTTGGGGGAACCCGGCTGGTACGAGCAGCAGCTTGCTCTAGCGGTCCTCGACGGCAACATGGGGGCACGCCTCTTCAGGGAGGTGCGCGAGCGCCGCGGGCTCGTCTACGGGGTCTCCGCCGGCACCAGGGTGGTGCGCGGGCACGCCTACCTGGCTGCGCGTGCGGCGACCACTCCAGAGCGCGCCGACGAGACCCTCCAGGTGGTGGCTCACGAGATCCGCCGACTGCGCGAGGGTGTGGAGGGTGATGAGTTCGAGCGCGCTAGCGTCCAGCTGCGCGCTTCGCTGGTCATGTCGGGCGAGTCGTCCGGCGCGCGCGCTTCGCGCCTAGCCGGCGACGTGCTGCACCTCGGGCGACCGCGGCTGCTCGAGGAAGTCGACTCGGCGCTGTCGGGCCTGACGCTGGAAGAGGTGAACGCCCACCTCGCCAGCTCGCCCGAACCGAGCTTCACCACGCTCACGCTCGGACCCGCGCCCGGCGCCTCCACGGAGCCGGGCGTGCTGGCATCCGAGAGGTCGCTGGGAGCATGAGCGCCCCTTCGACTTCCTTGTTGAGGGTGGACGAGGCGCGGCTCGACAACGGCCTGCGGGTCGTCGGTGAGCACAACCCGGCGGCGGCTTCGGTCGCGGTCGGGGTAGTCGTCGAGACCGGCGCTCGCGACGAACGACTCCAGGAGCACGGTGTCTCGCACTTCCTCGAGCACCTCTGCTTCAAGGGCGACGAGACTCGCGGTCCCGCCGACCTCTCCCGCGCCTTCGACGCCCTAGGCGCCCGCTACAACGCCTTCACGTCCGAGGAACGCACCGTCTACTACGGCGCGGTGTTGCCCGAATCCGGCTTGGACCTGCTGGAGCTGCTGAGCAGCCTGCTGCGTCCGGCGCTCCGCGCGGACGACCTGGAGGTGGAGCGCAAGGTCGTGCTCGAGGAGATCGCGATGTACGCCGACCGTCCCGACGCGCTGGTCTTCGAGCGCGGGGCCAGGGCCTACTTCGGCGATCACGCCTACGGTAGGGGCGTGCTGGGCACCGCGGAGTCGATCGGCTCCATGGGGCGCGAGCTGGTGCATGACTACTGGCGGCGCCGTTACGCACCCGACAACCTGCTCGTGGTGCTCACGGGCCAGTACGACTGGGACACCGTCTTGCGCTCGCTGGAGCGCGCCACGCGGGAGTGGAACGGCAGCGCGCCGCCGCGCGACGCGAGTGCTCCCGCGTGCCAGAAGGGCGGAGGAAACAGCAGGAAGGCGGGGCTGACCCGAGCGCACGTGGCGTTCTTCGCGCCGGGCGTCGCCCGCGCGCACCCGCGTAGGCACGCCGCGGCCCTGCTGGCGCACGCCTTGGGTGACGAGGACAACGGCACGCTCTTCTGGTCGCTGGTCGAGCCGGGCCTGGCCGACAGCGCCGGCCTCTGGCACGACCCGGCAGAGGGTTTCGGGAGCTTCCAGGGCTACGTCGGCTGCTCCCCCGCCGACCTCGAGCGTGTCCTGGGCCTGCTGTCGAAGGAGCTCGAGAGGGTCCAGTCCGAAGGGGTGAGCGAGGCCGCCTGGCAGCAGGCGCAGCGGAGCCTTGCCACTGGCGTCACCCTGAGGGGCGAGACGCCCATGGGGAGGCTCGTCTCCGTAGCTTCCTCCTACCTGGACGTCGGTCGCGTGCGGAGCGTGCCGGAGACGGTCGAGGAGATCCTCGGTACGACGCCCTCCGAGGGTGAGGCGTTGCTGGGGTCCAAGCCCTTCGACGAGCGCTTCGTCTTCGTTCTCGAGCCCGCCGGCGGCGGAGCGGCCGGGTAGATTGGTGGTATGCGCATCCTCGAGCTCGTGGTCGCGCTGGTGGTCCTCTGCCCGCTGTTGCTCCTTCCGGCGTGGGTGGCTCGGGCCAACGAACAGGTCGCACCGACGGACGAACCGGCACCGGCCCACGAGCGCGAGCTCAGCCCCTTCGCAGAGCTGAGCGTCACAGCGCACGGCGCTCAGAGGCTCGACCTAGCCACGGGCTTCACCGAACTCGCCGACGGCGGAGTCGTGGTGGACCGCGGCAGCGACGTGCGGCTCGAGGCGCCCTGGATCCGCTACCTGGAAGGCGCGACGATCGAGGCGACCGACGCCGTGGTCGAAGGGCTCTTCGGGCAGCTCCTCGTGCCAGAGCTCGTGATCGACGTGCTGAAGCGGACTCTGAGCGCAGAGGGCGGCGTGACGCTGAACACCGAAGTCGGCGTGGTGCGAGCCGACGAGGTCCTGTACGAGGCTGAAGCCGGCTGGCTGCTCGCCCGAGGAGGCGTCGTGAGCGACCTCCCCGACGTCGAAGCGGCCGGCATCTGGTACCACCTCCCGAGCGCCAGGCTCGTGCTGTTGCCTCCCTACCTCTACCGCGAAGGGCCGCTGACGATGCGAGCTGACGCCGATGGCGGCCCGCTGCAGTTGACACCCGACCTCGACGAAGAGGGGACGCTCCTGGGCTACGACGCCACCACCGACCTAGACGACGACGTCGCGGCGCGGCTCCTGAGCGCGGACCACGAGTGAGGGCGCTGCCCGGCTGGTGGACGACGCTCGCGTTCGCCTTCGTGACGCTCTTGGCGGCCCACGGCGGCACAGCGCTGGCCGCCACCTGCGCGGTCGTGCCCGGGGCGAGCGAGTTCACCATCGAGGACGTCGGCAAGGTGGTCTTCGAGGAGCTGGCTACCGACCGAGCGGCCGACGCCATCCGCTTCGGCGGCGGCGTCTGCCTGGAGGTGGCGGGACAGACGCTGACCATCCGTGCGGAGGTCCTGGACGTTTCCGGCTTGGGCGTGGCGCCGGTCGTTAGCGCTTCCATGGCGACGGTGCGCGCCGACCCCTGGGTGCTCGGCGCCGACGAGCTGCGCGCGACCGCGGAGGCGGTCACCTTGACGCGCGCGACGCTCAGCGGCGAAGGGTTGGTCGGGTTGGCTGACGTGCTCGAGTTGAGCATCGCGGACGGGGTGTTCCTGGCACAGCGGCTGGTGGTGGCTACCCCCACGCTCCGCCTGGACATGGGTGTGGGCCGCTTCGACGGGCGCGAGATCCACGGCGAACGCCTGGTCCTGTCGACGTGTGACTGCGCCCCTGGCGACGCGAGCTTGAGGCTCGAGGGGCTCTCCGGGGTCTACGACCTGGACACCAACATGCTGCGGCTGGAGCAGGGCGCGCTCGTGGCCTTCGGCATGCGCTTCGCCGTCGAGGGTACGATCGCGCTCGACGAGGACATCCTCGCGGAGTTCACTCCGC
>SKSV01000369.1 GCA_007122815.1 Trueperaceae bacterium
CGGGGGGCGTCGGAGACGGTTCAGGGGTGGTGGTGGTCGCGACCGATGCGCCCCTCTCGGATCGGAACCTGCGGCGCCTGGCGCTGCGCTCGCTAGCGGGTCTGGCGAGGACCGGCGCTGGCTTCGGGAACGGTTCGGGCGATTACGCCCTCGCGTTCTCGACGGCTGAGGAGGTTCGCCGGCGGGAGCGGGGCCGCGCGCCCGAGGCGAGCGCTCCGCTGCCGAACGAGCGCCTCACGCCGTTGTCGCAGGCGGTCATCGAAGCTACCGAAGAGGCCGTGCTGAACGCGCTGTGTCGGGCCGTGAGCGTGCGCGGTCACGGTGGTCGCGCGGCTGGTGCCCTGCCGCTCGAGGTAGTGAGCGAGATGCTGGCGCGACGTGGGCGCTAGGGTCGCGGCGTCTTACGATGCAGGTAGCGCCCCCGAGTATTAGCAATTCTGCTATCATAGGGACGGAGAACGAGGTGGGACCGCGCATCAGACCCTGCTGATGCGGCTAATGCGCGGAGAAGGTGATTCTGTGTGCCGATGGTTCTGAAGGTCCGTACGGTGTTGCGCCTGTTGCGGCGTGATGGTTGGACGGTCGAGCGGCAGCGGGGCACTAGCCATCGGCAGTTGACGCATCCAAGTAAGCAGGGCACTGTGACGGTTGCCGGGAGTGAGGGTGAGGATATCGACCCTGGAACGTTGAGGAGCATCTATGAGCAGGCCGGTCTTCCTTGGCCGCCCGCGCCGGGAGGCAAACGAGGGCGGAGGCGAGCGTAGCGTGCTGGTCAGTAGCGGTCGAGGGGCTCAGGCGGAGAGGGGATCAGAGAGCATGGACACCCTGAGGAGGGAGTTCGCATACCCGTTCGCGGTAGTGCGGTTGGAACGGAACTGGAGCGCTGGTGCGCTGCAATGGCAGGCGGCGCTCACGGCGGAAGCCCGAGAGGATCTCGACCGGCTCATGGCTGAGCAGGTAGCTTTGTATCTCCACGATCGTGAACTCGAGGGGCGTACTCCGGAGGCCCCAAAGGACGAGGCCGAGCTCGAGCTGAGCGCTTATCGCGATAGCGGTCTCCACTTCGAGGTCGTGTACGTTCGGCCCGCTCCTCTGAGCGCATTTGCTGTCGCCATTGCGGAGGCTCTGCGTGACGAGGGCATCAGCCAGGCGGAGCTGGCGCGTCGCATGAAAGTGCCGCCGAGCGTGGTCAGCCGAATCACGGACCCGCTCTACTTCGGGCACACGAGCCGGACCCTTCGCGGTGTCGCTGAGGCGCTAGGTCGTGTGCTTCACGTGAGGCTGGAACCCCCTCCTAGAAAGGAGCGTGGGTGGCCGCGCGAGCATCACGTGTAGGTGACAGGTGCGAGCGCAGTTCACCCAGCGGACTGTCAGTGGGGGTCACGTTGCTGGGCTCCATGCACGACCCGACACTGACCCCGCCGCTCGAGGCGATGCTCGACCCCGAGTTCGAGTTTGCCGACGTCGACATGTCACTGCACGGTGCCGCCTGGTGCCAGACCATGGCGCCGCAGTACGCCTTCGTGAACCACACGGTGTACAGCTCCACCGGAACCCGCAACGTTGCCAGGGGAGAGGTGCGCGTCTCCGCTTATGTGAACAGGTCCTAGTGGGTCACCATTGGCTGCTCGTCGCGGACGGCGTCCTCGATGAACGCGCGGATGCTGTCGGTGACGATCCCGCGGTGCCCGAGCATGAGGTGCCCACCCGTCGGGATCGACAACAGCTGCGCGTCGGGGATGCGGTCCACCATAGTCAGCACCTGGTCGTGGCGCACCGACGGATCGTCCTCGGCGGTCACGACGAGCGTTGGCACGGTCAGCGTCTCCAGCGGATAGCGCGATGGCTCTCGCTCCGGCTCGGTGATCGTCTCCAGCGTGTCGAACACCGCCCCCTGCGCGCGGGGCGCAATGGGCAGCGTCGTGCGGAACGCGTCTGCGACGACGGCCTCGTCCGCAGCGTCTAGCTGGTAGCCTCTGGGCACGAACATCCGCTGCGTCAGGGATCGGAACGCCTTGGTCGACAGCCAGTAGATGAAGTCCGAGCCGAACACTGTCCTGAGCGCCGCGGCGGGCGGGAGCCACACGTCCTGCTCGGCGTCGCTCGGGGCGATACCGGTGGAGACCAGAACGAGCCCGGCCACCCGTTCGGGATGCCGAAGAGCCAGCTGCGCCGCCGACATACCGCCAGCCGACCACGCGATGACCACTGCGCGGTCGACCCCGAGCTCGTCGAGCAGGCAGGCGAAAGCGTCGGCCTGCATGGGCTGGTCCGCCGAGTCGGGTAGCGGTGACCGCAGGTAGCCGAAACGCGAAGGCGCGATCCCTCGGTACGCTTCGCCGAGTAGATCGGCGCCGAGCGCGAGCCCCTGGTCGAACCCGCCGCCGTTCCCGTGGATCAGGAGCAGCGGCTGCCCGTCGCCGCGCTCGGCGTACTCGACCGCTCCGCAGGGCGTCTCGACCAGCCGAGACTCGAGCTCCTCGAGCCGCTGGTAAGCGGCGCGGATGTCGCGCCGGTAGGGCAGGTACCAGGCCACTAGGCCGGTGATCAGCACCAGCGCCACGGCGAGTGTGGCGAAGAGCATGGTTCGTGTCCTCTTTCTGGTCTTCATGGTCTCGACTTCATTGCCGGCCGTGACATCGCGGGGCCCTCGTTGTGCGGCGCGGTGGGGAGCGGGCTGGGACGGTGTGCGCTAGGCGTCAGGTCGGAAGACGGGACGCCGCAGCAGGGCCAGTACAGCGCAGGGCCGCCCCGTGCGTCTAGGATGAATGTCCCCACCGGGGGAGGGATCCCGGCTCCCACACACCTAGGCTCGGCCGGCCTCAGGCCGACGGAGCAACTCTCTCGCGCGCAGTGTCCAGACGCGCCCTCAGCGCCTCCAGGCTCGGCCAACCCTGACCGTCGTTGTGCTCGTAGCGGCGGCATGCCATGACCACTGGACCCGCGTAACCGAACAGGTCGACGCCGTCGACGCGAATCGTGGGTGAGCCGGCGAACCCATCGAGTTCCTCGGGCGCCATCGTAGTCACGTCGCGCAAGCGCACCGACGCCTCGCAGCGCGACTCCACCAGCACCGTACCGAGCGCCGCCCAAGCGTGCTGCCACGAAGGGCAACCATCGAAGAACAGCACCTCGATCTGCGTCATGCTTGCCACACTACGCCGCGACCCACGACCACGCCGTCAAACGACGAACAGAGCCCCATGGCGCCCAAGACCCGCCCACGGGCTGACGGTGCCCCCCGGGTGGGGTGGTTGGCGCGACCATTCTCCGCGTGATCGCCGATCGCGGGGAGGTGCACCGATCCGAGCCCGTCGCGAACGTAGTACGGTAGGTTGCGCAGCTGGATAGGTCGGCGCTACGCTGGGGGCAGTAGTATCCCACCCCGGCTGGGTGTTTCTTCGGGAGAGCGGGACAGCCGCAGGTGCGGCTAGGGAGGCGTGAGACATGGAACTCAAGATCGACGGTATGACCTGCAGCCACTGTTCGGACGCCGTCAAGCAGGCGCTGGAGTCGGTGGCGGGGGTCGAGGAGGCGACGGTCGACCGAGAAGCCGGCCGCGCCCTGGTGACAGGAGCCCCCGAGCTCACCACGCTGGTGCGGGCTGTCGAGGACGAGGGTTACCGCGCCTCGCCAGCCTCCTCGTGAGCGACCACGGCAGCGC
>SKSV01000290.1 GCA_007122815.1 Trueperaceae bacterium
TCCCGGGCCGGGCGGGCGTGCGCTGCGTCCGCCCGGGACCCCGGCGGGCGCCCCTACCGGTAGGGGCTGCCGCCGGCCACCGGCGCGTTGGCCGGCGGCGTGGCGAAGACCCTACGTGACACGAGCGCGGACGCAGCGCCTGAGCTGGTCAGTAGCCGGGAAGGAGGCGGCCGAGGCAGGCGCGGCCGGTGCACGGGCCGGCGCCCCAGCGCCATGCGCCGCGAGGGGCTTGGCTCAGATGGTCGGGTACTGCTTGTTCTTGGGTGAGGTGGTCACGGGCGTGCGACGGTAGGGTTTGACGGGGTTGAGGATGGCTCGGCACTGGGGGTTGACGCAGCCGGGGCAGCGCAGCCCGTAGTTGGCCGTGCAGGCTTCTCCCGTGCGCAGGTGCTCGTTGACGATCTCGGCGAGCGCGTCCTGGAAGAGCGGCATGCCGTTGAGCGCGGGGGCGCGCTTGAAGTTCGTGATGCCCGCCTCGTGCGCGACCTCGCCGTACTCGATGTCGAGCTCGTGGAGCGTCTCGATGTGGTCGCTGGTGAACGCGATGCCCACCACCAGCACGTTCTTGCGGCGCTTGCTGCCGAGCTGCTTGAGCACCCCCTCGGTGGAGGGACCGAGCCAAGGTACCGGACCGACGTCCGACTGGTAGGTCACCAGGTACTCGTGGCGGTAGCTGAGCCGTTCCATCACCTCGTGGACGCTCGCTCCCACCTCGGCGGGGTAGGCGTCGCCACGGTTGATCACGTCGAGCGGCAGGGAATGCGCGCTGAACAGGATCACCACGTCATCACGATCCCCCTCGTCGAACATGGCCAGGCCGTCCTCGACGGTGCGGGTCATCGCTTCGATGAAGCGGGGGTGGGTCGGCCAGCGGTCGATCACCGACCACCTGAACGCGTCCTGCAGCTCCAAGCGCCGAGCCGCGCGCCACAACTCGTTGAGCGACGAGCCGGTGGTGGAGCAGCTGAACTGCGGGTACTGGGTGAAGGCGATGGCCCGCTCCACGCCGTCGGCCTTCATCTGCGCGAGCGCGTCCTCGCTCGTCGGTTCGACGTAGCGGAAGGCGACGTAGAACTTGTGAGGGGCGGTCTCGGGCGAGAGCGCATCCAGCCGCTCGCACATGCCCTTGCCCTGCTCCTCCGTCCAGTGCAGTATCGGCGAGCCACCACCGATCTCCTCGTAGTGCTTGCGGATCTTCGGCGTGCGCCGCTTCGCGATGAACGGCCCCAGGAACTTCTGGACCGGAAGCTGGATGATCTCCCGGTCCGCGAAGAGGGCGAGCAGGAAGGGCTCGACTTGGTCGAGGTCCTTGGGACCACCGAGGTTCATCATCACGATCCCGGTGGGGGGGCGGCCGTTCTTGGGTTCTTTCATCGCTTGCTGACCTCCTGCTGCGGGTCTGGGTCTCTCTCGCCGGCCGCTGGCTTCGCGAGCCAGTCTCGAGGCTGGTAGTAGGCGAGCGCGGCCGCCTCTGGCGAACCCGCGTCGGGTCGGTGGTCGAACGCCCAACGGGCCTGAGGTGGCATCGACATCAGGATCGCCTCGACGTTGCCGCCGGTCTGGAGACCGAAGAGCGTGCCGCGGTCGTAGACGAGGTTGAACTCCACGTACCGCCCGCGCCGCAGCAGTTGCCAAGCGCGTTCGCGCTCGCCGAAAGGGCGGTCGCGGTGCCTCGACACCAGCGGCTCGTAGGCCAGCAGGACCGTGTCGATGCCCGCCTCCACGCAGTCCAGGTCCGCTTCGAAGGCGGCCGCCTCTGCGCTCGGGTCGGCCGCCGAGCGGGGCGGACGCAGCTCGTCGAAGAAGACGCCTCCTACCCCGCGCATCTCGCGGCGGTGCTCGAGCGTGAAGTACTCGTCGCAGGTCGCCTTCCAGGAAGCGTAGTCGGCTTGCTCGAAGCGCGCGCACCAGTGCGCGAGCGACTCGTGGAAGTGACGCACGTCGCTCTCCTCCGGGTACGCCGGAGTGAGGTCTGCGCCACCACCGAACCACCAGGCGAACGGCCGCTCTCCGCCGCCTACTTCGAAGTAGCGGAAGTTCGCGTGGAAGGCCGGCACGAAGGGGTTCTGCGGATGGAGGACCATCGAGATGCCCGTGGCGAAGAAGGGCATGCCGTCGGTGCCAGGATGGTTCGCCGCTAGGCTTGGCGGCACGCGTGAGCCGCTCACGGCCGAGACGTTCACCCCGCCGCGCTCGAACACGCCGCCTCCTTCGATGACGCGCGCGGTACCGCCGCCGCCCTCGGGGCGCGACCAGGTGTGCTCGCGGAAGGCACCGACGCCGTCGATGGCGGTGAAGGCCTCCACCAGTTCGGCCTGCCCGCGCCGCATCAGCTCGACCACGCGGCGGCGTCGCTCGCTGGTCTGGTCAGCCCAGTCGGGTCCCGTCACGGGCCGCCCCCTCTCCCTGGGCTCGGGGCCGGGGCTCCCGTACTGGTGGCGTGGCGGTCGAAGCCCTGCACCAGGTCGACGAGCCTGGCCACCTGGTCCGGCTCGGTCTGGCGGAAGATGCCGTGACCGAGGTTGAAGACGTGCGCCGCGCCGAGCCCTTGGCGCAGCACCTCGGTGGCTTCGGCCTCGAGGTTCGCCCACGGGCCCAGCAGGGCGGCTGGGTCGAGGTTGCCCTGGAGCGCGCGGCCCGGCAGCAGTTCCCGCCAGCGCGAGAGCGGCAAGCGCCAGTCGACGCTGACGGCCTCCAGGGGCAGTTCGGCGATCGCCGGGGCCAGATGGGTCGCGCCCAGCGCGATGTAGATCCGCGGCACGCCAGTCTCCTCGAGGGCGCTCAGCACCCGCGCGGCGTAGCGGGCACCGAAGCGCCGGTAGGTCGGCAGGTCGTGTATGCCTGCCCAGCTGTCGAAGAGCTGCACGGCCTGCGCGCCCGCCTCGACCTGGCAGCGAAGGTAGCGGATCGTCACCTCGCTCAGCGCGTCCAACAGCTCTTCGGCGGTCTCGCTCTCGCTCCTCAGGAAGCCGCGGAACGTCTCGTACTCCTTGCTGCCGCTCCCCTCCACGGCGTAGGTCGCCAGGGTGAGCGGCGCGCCGGCGAACCCGATCAGCGGGGTCTCGCCCAGCTCTGCTCGCAGCAGCTTGATCGCTTCGGCCACGAACGGCGCGACCTCGTCCTGGGCTGGCACGCGCAACCGAAGGACGTCGTCCCGGGAGCGCACCGGTCTCTCCAGCACGGGGCCGGGACGGAAGTCTAGCTCGAGACCCATCGCCGGTAGCGGCGTCATGATGTCGCTGAACAAGATGGCCCCATCCATGCCGTAGCGGCGTACCGGCTGGAGGGTGACCTCCGCGGCAAGCTCCGGGGTGCGCGCCAGCGTCCAGAAGTCGTGCTTCTCCTTGAGGGCGCGGTACTCGGGCAGGTGGCGGCCCGCCTGCCGCATGATCCAGATGGGTGCACGTGGAGTGTCCTCACCGCGCAGGGCCCGCAGTAGTAGGTTCATGACTCGTTACTCCCGCCGCCATTCGGCGCGGCCCGCGCGCGCTCCACCGCGTCTTCCGGCGCGTCTCCCGGCGCGGGTTCGGCCGTGAACCGGTAGCCGACGCCCCACACCGTATGGATGTGCACCGGTTGGCCGGGGTCGGGTTCGAGCAGTCGCCTCAGGCGCATGATCACGTTGTCCACCGTGCGGCTCGACGGGAA
>SKSV01000137.1 GCA_007122815.1 Trueperaceae bacterium
CGAGCCGCATGACGACGGACAACTGGCTAGGGCCGAGGTCGGTGTGCGCCGCGTACTCGAGCATTAGCGCGTGGGTGAGGTCGAGACCGAAGTCGGCCTGCAGAGCGGTCTCCAGGAGGACATCGACCTGCCGCATGGCGTTCCAGACGCCGTGAACGTAGCGGCGCGACAAGTCGCTGTCGGATCGCTGCATACTGCTAATATCATGATACGTAACAGTTGCGAAACGCAAACCATGAGTCGATGCAGGCTCCGGTTGCCGCGTCTACCTCGACCTCGACCCTCACCCTGCTCAAGGGGCCTGCAACACGATCGTCCCCTGGAACGCCGAGCTCTCGGCGTCGACCAGTCGAGCAGCCTCTTCGACCATGACGCCGAGCCGGAACCCCTCGACGACGGAGCCTGACATGGTGACGTGCCCGGTGTCGGTGTCCAGTGTCCCTGCCAAGCGGGCGACGAACGACATGGCGGGATCTGCCGCAGTGACGATCCAGTAGAAGTCCACCAACCAGACCGCTGCGCTCGTGTCGGCGCTTATCAACACGGTCGTCAGGACGCCCTCGAAGGCGCCACCCACGCTCCCGACCCAAACGGTGTCCGAGACCGCGGCCTTCTCGAACTCGAGCACGAGGTCGCCGGCGGACACCGCGTAGAGGCCCTGCGTTTCTGGAGAGAGGGCGAAAGTGTTGCTGGCGAAGGTCAGTAGAAGCGTCACCGTCATGCTGAGCAGCGTCCTTGAGTGTGCGTGCAGGTGGTTCGAGTGGGGCTCTTGCATCGTCTGCTCCTCCTTTGTCTTCGCGCGCTTCTAGCGCGACGAGACAAGCTAGGAGGAGCGGCGTTACGGCGGTGTTACCCCGACGTTACGCTGGACGCGCAAGCTCAACCCCCGGGTGCTCTTGGTGGGTGGCTGCGCGCTCGAGGTGCAACGGCCCTTGCGCTCTCGAGCCCCATGTGGACCTTGTGGCGGAAGTAGGCCGCATCGGTTCCGCCGCGCTCGGGTGAGCGCATGCCCGAGAGCGCACCCGCGTCCAGCAGCATCAGCGCCTCTGAGTAGGCGGCCTCGGCGTCGCTTAAGCTACCGAGCCTGAGCTGCAGGTCCGCGGTCAGCACCGTGCACTCGACGAGCGAGTACTCGTTCCCGAGGGATGCGGCAAGCGTGCGCGCCCGAGCGAGGAGCTCCAGCGCCTCGCCCTCTCGCCCCGGTTCGCTCGAGATGGTCTCCGCCAGGGTGTGATTTGCGAGCGCCGTGCCCCAGGCGTCCTGGAGCGCGCTCATGCGCTCCAGGCCCCGCCGGGCGTGGCGTTCCGAGCGTTGGAGATGGCCGCGGTCTCGGTAGGCGATGGCTAGGTTGCCGTGCGCCCCAGCCGCCGCCCAAGCGTCACCGGCTGCCTCGGCCTCCTCGAGGAGCCGCAGATGCCAAGACTCGAAGCCGTCGTCGTCACCGTCGAAGAGGGCGGCGATGCCGAGATGGAAGTAGACGAAGGGGTCGACCCGCATACCGCGACGCTCGAAGATGGCGAGGGCGCGTTCCGCGGTGATCCGAGTGGTGCGAGCGTCCCCGAGTCGCTGCGCGAAGATGCCGCGGCGGGCGAGGGCGCGAGCGAGAGCGAGCTCGGCGCGCTCGGGGTCCAAAGCGGCCGCCGCCTCGAGGGATCGCACGGCCTGTTCGGTGAGCTCCGCACCGAGCTCGTACCAGCACCTCATCTCCAGACACCAGACGGCGTCTAGCAACGAATCCAGCCACTCGACGTTCGAGCGCTGGCAGGCGAACGACCACGCCTGCTGGAGATCGGGCAGGCGCGCCAGCAGGAACGTGAAGGTCTCCTGTTGCCCGGCGCCTCCCCAGATCGCGTGCAAGCGTGGCGTGAGGATCGCACGCAGATGCTCGGCGTGTCGCTCGCGGGCACGCTCGGAGGCATCAGTGTCGCGGGCCAGTCGACTGGCCGCGTGGTGGCGCACCAATGCGTGGAGGACGAACCCTTCCACCGTGCCCGGCTGGATGAGCGAGGCGTCGACGAGGCGTCGTAGAGTGCTGCGGTCGCAGGCGGCTACGGCGAGCGCCGCCTCCAAGCTGAAGCGGGCCGGGAAAACGCTCAGCGCCTCGAGAGTGGCTCGCTCCGCAGGAACGAGCCGCTCCCAGGAGCGTCGCATGACCTCGTCGAGGCCGAGCGCATCGCCGTCGGAGAGGAGTCCGTCCAAGAGGTTCGCGGGAGGACCTAGTTGCAGCCAGCCGGCGGCGACGGTGAGGGCCATGGGCGAGCCGTCGGCAGACCTTGCGAAGCGCGCGGCCGCCGCCAAGTCCGCGTCCCCCAACGTGATGTCGGGGCGCACGCGCCGCGCCGCGGCGGCGAACAGCCGCAGCGCTGGAGCGTCCCAGGTCAGCTCGCCCGCGTCCGGGAGCGCGAGACCGGTGAGGCGCAGCAGCTGCTCACCGGGGACGTCGAGCCGATCGCGGCTCGTCACCACCACCCGGAGCAGAGGGGCCGCTCGCAGCAGTCGCTCTACCAGCCCTGGCAGCCAGTCCTTGCCCTCGACCTCGTCCAGCAAGAGCTCGCGGCTGCCGTGCGCGAGACGCTCGCCCAACCTGTCTGGGGCAGCCTCATCACCGACCTGCCAGCCGTGAGCGATGGCTACGCGCCGCACCGCGTCGGCTTCGTCGCGCGCGTCTGCCAGGCTCACTACCGGCAACGCCGAGCTGCCTTCCCTACGGGCCGCAGCCCACGCGCGCAGGAGCCTCGTCTTGCCGATGCCGCCGGGGCCGTGCACGGTCACAAGGCGCACCGACTCGTCAGCGAGGAACTCGTCGAGCATGGCGAGTTCTCGTTCGCGGCCAAACAGCGGTAGGTCGCTGAGCCCGTGACGCAGGTGACGTGCGCTGTGAACGCTCCAAGGCTCGGCCACCTTAGCCGGAGAACTCGAGGCACCGCCCCGCTCGCCGAGCCAGGCCGAGGCGAACACGAGCGCTTCGGAGAGGCCGCTGCCGATCTCCTGCTCGATGACGGTAGCGACGCGAGTGAGACGCGCTGAGGCCGCAGCGCTCTCGCTCGGCACGTGCCGGGCGCAACGCAGGTACGCGGCCAGCACGTCCTCGTCGAAGGGATCGCGGTCCACCCACGCCGCCAGGCAGGCTAGGGCGCTCTGTGGTGGTCCTTCGTCGGCCCACCGCGAGGCGGCCTCCAGCACGAGTCGGCGCGCACTCTCGTACAGGTGCCTTCGCTCGAACTCCAGCCACGCTCGCCACTCCTCGTTGGGCACCAGCTCGAGGCCGTCGAGCAACTGCAGTGACGCCAAGCCGGCAACCGTGATCGCGTCACCCGCCTCGTGGGCTGCGCGAAGGGCCTGCAGGTCGTGGTCGCAGCGGAGCTCCACCGTGGTGCCGTCCCCCAAGATCGCCTCACCACCGACGAGCTCCCGAACACGGTGCAGGAGCCGCCTGAGATTGCGCCGAGCGGAGGTCTCGGGCGCGTCCGGCCAGAAAACGGCCGCGACGCGTTCACGGGGCACTGGCGCGTCATGGGAAGCTAGCAGGCCGACCAAGGCGCTGCGCAGGTCCACCGGCAGCGGCCGGGCGAGATCACCCTCGTAGACCGCCAGAGCGCCCAACAAGCGGAGGCGGATCAGCGCCATGCAGATATCGTAAGGCTAG
>SKSV01000084.1 GCA_007122815.1 Trueperaceae bacterium
CGCCCCACATCGGCGTCTCGTAGGCGCCGACGGTGACGATGTCGAAGGAGGCGGCACCGGTGGCGGCGTCGGTGGTGACGCGCGAGCGCAGCGTGCCTTCGTCGAGGACGAGCCAGTTCAGGCGTACGTCGGGGTTCTCTGCCTCGAACAAGGAGGAGAGTTCCTGCATGACGACCATGTCGGGGTTGTTCACGGTGGCGATGGTGACGGTGGTCTGCGCCGCCGCCAGGCCGAGCGTGAGGAGCGCGGCCAGCAAGATGGCGAGCTGGCGTGAGAACGAGCTTCGGATGTCGAGCATGCTTCCTCCAGGATGGGGTCGCGCGAACGGCGTGCGGCCAAGTTGTGGACAACCCTGATAATCGCAAAGGACGAGGTGGCCACGTGGTCATCAGGGCCCCCAGGCGGCCTTTCCTTCGGCGATCACCTCCCTCTGGTCGCGGCCGGCGCAAGCATCGAGCTACTCGAGTGGTGTGGCACCGACGCCCCTTATGGTCTCGTGACCATCAACCTAGTACGGGACAGTTTGCCCTGTCAAGACCCCACATTGGATATCCTGGTCTCGTGGCCACGATTCACGATGTTGCACGCCTTGCCGGTGTGTCCACGACGACGGCGAAGCGAGCCATTCGCGCACCGTCGAAGCTCGCACCTGACACGCTTCGGCGGGTCCGTGAGGCGATCGAGGCGCTGGAGTACGAACCCGACCAAGTCGCCTCGGCGCTCCGGAGCGGCCAGTCCACCACCATCGGTCTGGTGATCGGTAGCATCGTCGAGCCGTTCTTCGCGGAGCTGACCCGCACAATCGTCCACGACGCGCGCGATCGCGGCTTCAGCGTGATCATCGCCGACAACGAGTACCGCGACGACGTCGAGGCCGCCCACTTGCGCACCTTCTACGGCAACCGCGTGGCTGGCGTTATCCTGCGCAGCGCCTTCGGCAACGGCAACCTCGACTACGTGCTTCGCATGCAGCGCGGAGGGGTCGCGGTGGTAGAGGTCGATTACTTCGTGCCCGGCAGCCCCTTGTCGCACGTGATGCTCGACAACTCCGGGGCCGTGCATGAGGGCGTGGACCATCTCGTCGCGCACGGCCACCGCCGCATCGCTGCGCTGTCGAGCTACCACCCCGTGCTCAACCCGGACGAGCGCGTGCAGGCGTTCCCCGAGGCGATGGCGCGGTACGGGCTGACGCTGCCGGACGAGTACCAGCGCCCTGCGCGGCCTACGGAGTGGGAGGCCCACGCGAACACGCTCGCGGTGATGCAGCTAGACTCGCCGCCTAGCGCGCTGTTCGCGACGACGGGGTCCATGGCTCGCGGCGCCTACCGTGCCTTGCGGGAGCTCGGCTTGCGCGTCCCGCACGACGTAAGCCTACTGGCGTTCGACGACTATCCCTGGATGGAGGTAGTTACGCCAGGCGTCGACACCTTCGCCCAGCCGGTGGCCGAGATCGGCCACGCGGCCGTGCGGCTCTTGTTCGAGCGAGTACGTGCTGGCGCCGAGGCCCCGGTCGAGCGCCTGCGCTTTCCGGCGCGCCTGATCAAGCGGGGCAGCGTGGGGCCACCCCCGTGAAGACTCGAAGTCACGTCGTTCAGATCCATCCGCTGGTGACAATGGACGCGCTGCAGGCGTGCGAGCAGCTGCAGCTCGAGGTCTGGGGTTACGGCGAGCGTGAGGTGGTGCCAGCCGCCCAGATGCGCGCAGCGCTCCATGCCGGCGCGCTGGTGGCGGGAGCGTTCGTGGGCCGCGAGCAGATCGGCTTCCTGTACGGCTTCCCCGCGCTGCCTCACGAGCCGGGGCTGGAGGGTCCCGGCATGCACTCACACATGATGGCCGTGGTTAGCGAAGCACGTGGCATGGGGGCAGGCCGTCGGCTCAAGTGGTTCCAGAGGCGCTGGTGCCAAGACCGTGGCCTGCGCTGGGTGGCGTGGACGTTCGACCCGCTGCAAGCCGGCAACGCGCGCTTGAACCTCGAGTACCTGGGCGCTGTGGTGCACGAGTACCAGGTCGACTTCTACGGTGTGCTCGGGGGCCAGCTCTCCGGGTCGCTGCCGACGGATCGCCTGGTCGCGCTCTGGCACCTGGATCACACCTACGTTCGTCAGCGAGCCGCTCTCGATCCGGCCGCCCGCTTCGGAGACGACCGCGACGAGGACCCAGCGTTCGTGGAGGCACTGGACGACGAGTTGGCCGGTGGCTCGTCGTCCTGGGCGCTCGAAGCGACGCCCGACGGGTCGCCGGCTGAGCCGTCTCTGGGCTTGGACTCCTCGGTGGTGTGGGTGGCGGCACCCGACGACGTGTCGCGCTTGCGCCGAGAGGCGCCATCGGCGGCGCTGGCCTGGCGGGAGGCGTTCAAGGTGGTCCTGCCCGATTACCTCGGGCGCGGTTACGAGGTGCGAGGCTTCAAGGGTGGCGCCTACGGGTTGACCGTAGGCCGTCTCGGGTAGGCTACCGACCACCCGGACAACAACTAGAAAGTCAGACTTGACAAAATGGCAATCTCGACCTACCATGATTGACAAGGAGGGCGAGATGCCGTACCGCCAAGCATGGGAGACCGGCCAACAGCGCGCGCACGAGATGCTGCGGCAAGCCGAGCACGCCAGGATGATCCGCCGACGGCGCTTGAGCCTGGCGCCCGGGACCCTTTAGGAGGGACGATGACCAGCGAACACGACACCAACGATCCCCTCGCGCGCGACGTCGAGCGCATCCTCGCGCTGCGCGACAGCGGCCGCCTGAGCGCCGCTGAGGCGGACAAACTCATCGCGGTGCTGCGCGGCGAGGCTCCGAACGATGTGGAGCCCGTGACCGAGATGAGCGACGCTCCCGACGCCGAGGCCGCGACGCCGGGCGCGCAGAGTGAACCCAGCGTGCCGCCGGCGCCTGCAGCCCCCCCGCCATCGGCGTCCGGTCAGGAGCGTCCCGGCCCCGCTGCCCGACCCGACGCCGTCGGCGTCCGCTGGCTCACCCTCGCGGTGGCCGCGGCCGACCTGCGAGTCACACCGGGAGAGGCGGGGAGCGAACCGCGTCTGCGCGAGGAGGTCGAAGGGGCCACGCTGGAGGCCACCAGCGACGGTTGGCGCCTCGAGTACCGCGTCGACCGCGGCAGCTGGTGGGGGATCGGCAGCAGCCCGGCGCGCCTCGACGTGGAAGTGCCCAGCGACGCCGGCGTGGTGCTGGACGTCAAGGCCGGAGACGTCGAACTCGAAGGCGTCCGCTACGTCCGCGGCCGCATGCTCGCAGGAGACCTCCTCATCGACGGTGCCGAGGAGGTCGACGTGGACAAGAAGGCAGGCGACTTCACCGCCAGGATCCGACCGACCTCCGGCCGTCACCGCCTGGTGGCCAAGGCTGGAGACCTGGATGTCACGTTGCTGCGTGGCGCCGACGTGAGCGTGAGCGCGAACGTCAAGGTCGGTGACCTCGACACTTCGGGTGCAGGCCTAGAGGGCGAGCGCAGCTCGCGCGGGGTCGGCCAGCGTTACAGCGGGCGCTTGGGTAGCGGAAGTGCCGAGCTGGAGTTGAGCCTCACCGCCGGCAGCCTGAGGCTGAGGTCGGAGGCGTGACATGGCAGATAGCGACAGCCGCAGACGCATACTCGACATGCTCGCCGCCGGTACCATCTCCGCCGAGGACGCTGCCAAGCTCCTCGCCGCGGTAGGCGGGGAGGCCAAACCGGGAACGGCGGCGCCGCCGCCTAGACAGCGCCCGGCCGCGCGAGCCTTCAGGGTCTCCATAGACGCCCTCGATGGTGAGGGTGGCAAGGAGCGTGCCCGAGTGCGAGTGAACGTGCCCTTGGGCCTCGCGCGCTTCGCGAGCCGCTTCCTCCCACCCGAAGCCCGGCGCGAGCTCGAGGCCCAAGGGATCGACCTGAACGAGCTCCTCGAGGGCCTCGGCGAGGAGGCTCCCGACGGCCCACTCGTCGACATCGACGTGGACGACGACTCCGGCCGCAAGAAGGCCAGGATCCTGGTCGAGGTGGTTTGATGCGTCTTCCCCGCTGGGACGACCCAGGCTACTGGGAGCGGTACTGGGACGACCTCAAGCCACGCTTCGTCCTGGTGCGCATCGAAGCTGGCCGAGTGCGCCTGCGCTGGGGCGTACCGCTCTGGCCCTTCGAAGAGACCTTGCGCTTCGGTCTGCTCCTGCTCCCCTGGTTGGCGTGGGTTTGGCAGTGGGCGCCGCGCGCCTGGCGTGAAGAGCTGGCGCGACCCGAGCGCCGCGCTCGGTTCGTGCTCGAGCCCCCGGTGAGGCCGCCCTGGACAGCGCTCGAGGCGCTGTTGGACGGCCACGGCGAAGGCCTGCTCAGGCTCCCGTCGGGCGAGCCGTTCGTGCAGATCGAAGCCAGCGACCGTGAAGAAGGCGTAAGGATCGAGATCAAGCAGGTCTAGAGCCTGCGCGCGAGGAGACGTGACCATGCCAGCCCTTCCTATGCCAACAGCCTGCCCCGTAACCGGCGAGCCGCTCGAGGTCATGCGCCTGCAAGCGCCTGGCAGTGGAGTCGCCATCGAGGGACGCTTCCGACCCAACGAGTTCGCGCTGCTGCCCTCTGAGCACGTCGAGTTCTTGCGGCTGTTCGTCAAGGTCCGCGGGAACCTCAAGGAGGTCGAGCGCGCCATGGGTGTCAGCTACCCCACCGTGCGCTTGCGCTTCGAGAACCTGCTGCGAGCACTCGGCTACGAGAGCGCCGAGGATCCCGAGGAACTGCGCGACGAGGTGCTGTCGCTGCTCGAGCGCGGTGAGATCGACCCGGTCGAGGCGACCAAGCGTTTGGAGGGCTTCAGGCGCCGTTGAGGCAGCGGAGCACCTGAGCTCCTGCGCGCTGCTCGCGCAGGTCCGTTGAGCGCACGTCACGCCTAGGGCCGCGTTGACCCTTATACTGTCGCCCGTGCCGGACCACTACGAAACACTCGGCGTACCCCGCGACGCGGACGCTCAGACGATCAAGAGCGCGTACCGCAAGCTGGCCTTGCGCTACCATCCCGACCGCAACAACGGTGACGACGCGGCGGAAGAGCGCTTCAAGGCCATCAACGAGGCTTACGCCGTGCTCTCGGATCCAGAGAAGCGCGCCCGCTTCGATCGCTACGGTGACGCAGACGCCCAGGCGCACTTCACTGGCGACATCTTCGACGTCTTCGCTTCGGTGTTCGGCGCGGGCATGGCCGGCGGTGGCCGGGCGCGTCAGCGGGGCATGTCGGGTGAAGACCTCGAGGTCAACCTCGGTGTGACCCTGGAGCAGGCGCGGGAAGGCGCGACCCTCCAGGTCGAGGTCGAGCGCTTCGAGATGTGCGAGCACTGCCGCGGTGAGCGCAGCGAGCCGGGCGGTCAGGGCAAGCGGCGCTGCGACACCTGCGCTGGCGTCGGTCAAGTGCGTGCACAGGCGCAATCGTTCTTCGGTACCGTCATGACCACCCAGACCTGCCCGAGCTGCCGCGGGGTGGGTGAAGTGATAGTCACCCCCTGCAGCGTCTGCCGCGGTGCCGGCAGGCGGCCCGCGAGCGCCACCGTCGACGTGCCCGTCCCGAAGGGCATCGACGGCGGGTACCGGCTGCGTATCCCGCGCGAGGGCAACGCTGGTGTTGACGGCGGCTCCGCCGGGGACCTCTACGTCTACGTGGAGATGCTGCCGCACGAAGACTTGGAGCGCGATGGTGACGACCTGCGCTGCGAGTTGCGTATCGGCTTCGCGCAAGCCGCGCTCGGGAGCTGCTTCGAGGTCCCGACCTTGGACGGCCCCGAGCTCGTGGAGATAGTGCCGGGAACGCAGAGCGGCACCGAGGTGCGCTTGCGCGGCCTGGGCATGCCGCGACTCAGGCAGGTCGGCACCGGTGATCAGATCGTCACGGTCGTCGTCGAGACCCCACGGCGCCTCCCCAAGCGAGCCAGGACCCTGCTCGAGGAGTACGCCCAAGAGGTCGGCGAGCCGATCGAAGAGCGCGAGACGCTCACCGAGCGCATCAAGGGCTTCTTCGCCGGGCGCAGACGCGGCAGGGAGTCGGAACCTGAGAGTCAGGACGACGCTGCCTGAGCGGCCTCGATAAGGCTCTCGATCCAACCAGCCAGGTCCTTTACATGCTCGTCGAACGTGCCGGGCCAGCGCGTGGCCTCGGCGGGTCGGTGACGGAACCAGGTACGCTGGCGCTTCGCGTAGCGCACGGTGGCCTGCTCGATCCCCGAGAGGGCGTCCTCCAAGCGCAGCTCGCCCGCGAGCACGCGCCTCAGCGGCTCGTAACCGATCACCTGGCGGGCCGTGGCCCACTCGTCCATGTCGGGTGCGAGTTCGCGCACCTCGTCCAGCCAGCCGGCTGAGATCATCCCTCGGATCCTGGCGCGCACCCTTTCGCGCAACACCTCCGGTGAAGGTAGCGCCACCGCGAAGGTGTACGCGAAGCGCGGTGGACGGCGCGGGAAAGCCGAGGGCGGTGTGCCGGTCAGGCGCAGCACCTCGAGCGCACGCACGAGCCTGCGTGGGTTGCGCTGGGCCCGCTCCGCGTCGACAGGTGAGGCGGCCTCGAGTTCGCGCAGCAGCGGCTCCAGACCCACCCGGTCCAGCTCCTCGAAGAGCTGCGCCTGCCGAGATCGGTCCGCCTTCGGGGTCGTGGGCAGCCCTCTCGCCAGCGCGTCGATGTAGAAGCCCGTGCCGCCCGCCACCAGCGGCAGGCGGCCCCGGGCGATGACGTCCTCGATGGCGGCTTCGGCTGAGTGGACGAAACTCGTCACGTCGTAGGGTGTACGCGGATCGACGACCCCCACGAGGTGGTGAGGCACGCGCCTGCGCTCCTCGAGCGTGGGACTCGCGGTGCCTATCGCCAGGCCTCGGTAGACCTGCATGGCGTCCGCGGACACGACCTCCAGGGGCCACCGTTCCGCCAGCAGGAGCACGGCGGCCGTCTTCCCAGAGGCGGTCGGGGCCGCCACCGTCGGCACACACGCGAGCGCGTCCCACACGCGCGCAGCGTAACGTTCTTCAGCGCAGCCGATGCTACACTCGCGGGCATGGACATCGAGCGCTTCGGCACCGCCGCAGACCTCGACGAACTCATCACCGTGCGCGACCGCATCCAATCGCTGGTCGAGCGGGACGTCAACCGTGACGCGCTGGCTCCCAAGGCGGACCTGCTCGACTTCGGGGACGCGCTCCAGCTGCGCATGGAGGTGCCCGGCGTGGATCAGGCCGACCTCGAACTCGCCCTCCAGGGTCAGGAGTTGCTCGTGGCAGGTCTCCGCGAGACCCTCGAAGACGGCGTCGACGCCGTCTTCAGCGAGCGCCCCAACGGGCCGTTCCAGCGCACCGTGCATCTGCCCGAAGCCGTCGACCGCGAGCAGGTGAGCGCCCACTTGCGCTCCGGGGTGCTGGTGGTCCACATGCCCAAGCGCGACATGTGACGCGAAGGGCCGGGTGAGTCTCGGACGAGGGTGGTAACCCGTCAATCCAGGTCGATCTCGAAGCGCGCTCCTACCGCGCCGGTCGCGACGACGTCGTCCGTCTCGAGGTCGTAGCGGAGTTCGCGGCCCCGCACCTCGTCGTCGCCGCGCGTGCTCACGGCCGGGTCTCCACTGAGAAGCGCTACGCCGGCCTCCTCGTCGAGCTCCAAGCGGTCGGCGCGGCTCACGCGCTCGTCGCTGGTGACGACGACCGAACCCTCGAGCGTGGCGACCTCGGTGCGGACGTCGAAGAGCAGCGAGTCCGCACTAGCCTCTAGCGCCACGGCGCCGTCCTGGCTGCGCCGGGTAAGCGCCACGGGCCCGTCCATGCGGGCGAGATCGGTGTCCTGCTCGAGCCAGAAGCGTGAACCGGTAACCCGAGTGCGTCCCTGTTCGAGCACGACGGGTTCGCCGCCCTCCTCCACGGACTCGAGGCAACCGGGTCTGTCGAGCGTGGCGACGCCCGGAAGCAGCTCGATGGTCTCGTCCTCGTCACCTTCAGGGACACGCACTAGCGCGATGGCGGAGGTGAGGCGCGTGGCCTCGATGGTTGTCTCGACGAAGCCCGGCGGAGGCCCGAAGAACACGTTCGTGCGCACGTCGGCCTCACAGTTGGGGTTGTTCAGGACGCTGCGGGCGCCGTCGCTAGCCAAGGCGCGCTGGATCACCGTGATGGTGCGTTCGCCTCGCTCGACGGTCACGGTCGTGGCGGTCCCTTGCTGGGCCTGAGCCGATGAGGGAGAGAGCGACAAGACGATCGACAGTGCGAGTGTAGACAGCGCGAGCGTAGACGTCAGCGCCGCAAGGCGGCGGAGCCGGCACGGGCGGAGCGCCGGGCGCCGCGCCACCCGAGCTTCACTCCCCCGTGAGCGCGAACTGCTCGGCCGAGTAGCTGGTGGGAACGGTCGCGTCGATCGCTTCGATGAAGCGGAAGCGCACGTCCTGTCTGATGCGGTCGGTCTCCAGGCGGATGCCGGCGGTCTCGTCGACCGACACTGCGGGGGCACCGATGATCTCGGCGACCTCTTCATCGTCGTCGTAGAAGACGACGTCGCCACGGCTGGTGATCGGGCCGTCCACTACCTCCACCTGACCCAGCGCGTACAGCGCGTTTAGCTCAGTCAGCACACGGATCTCGTTCGCCTCGATGGTGAGGGGCCCGTCATCACCCGCACGCGTGACCTCAGCGCGGCCTCCCTCGGAGGTGAGTTGACCGAGGTCCCTGGCTTCCTCGAAGAGCAAGCGCTCGGCCGCGGCGGTCTGGTCGCCGTTCACCAGGAGGACCCGGCCCTCGGAGATGCTGACGTCGGTGTCGACGTCGAAGGTCACCTGCTCGGCGGTGATCACGACCTCGTCCTCGCCCTCCTCGGCCGGCGCGATGACGATCGTCGCGCCACCTTTGAGCAGCCCCAGACCCGTTGCCTCGCTGTACTCCAAGCGCTCGCCGGTGGCCACCAAGCGTCCGCGGCTCACGCTCACGCCGCCGTCGAAGTCGGCGTCGCGTCGTCCCTGCGCCTGTGAGAGGAGCGTTTCCTCCGGCGCGCGCAGCTCTGCGCGCGGGGCGCGGATGGTGAGGGTGGAGACGGTGGCGACGATCCCGTCGGGTTCCGGGTGCTCGTAGACGATGGGGCCGAAGCGTAGGTTGCCGCGCTGCGTTCCGCCCGAGGAGTCGATGGTGATGATGCGCCGCTCCAGCACCTCGCTGGGTAAGTCCTCGCCGTTCCCCGGTTCGGCTTCCTGAGCTCGCGTGGGCAGCATCAGCGCCGCGAGCAGGATGGCGCTCGCCAGGAGCATGGCGCCAGCTTGCAGCGCCCGGAGGTTCGCGTTCGTCTTGGGTCTCGTGTAGGTCCTGCTCACGGTTCGTCCTCTCGGTGTTTACTAGTGTTCCTCGGCTGGTGGCTGGTCAGTCGGTTCCGACTCGATCAGCCTCGAACGTGGCGTAGCCGACAGTACCGGGTCCACCGGCCTCGAACTCGGTGAAGTCGAAGGCGATGCGCATGTCCTCGTACACGCCGTCGAGGCCGTCGCCGGTGATGTTGGCGCGAGGCACCTCGAAGCGGCCAGCGCGCTGGTCCACCACCACCTGACGACCCTGGCGTGCCTCCATGTCGAGCTCCAGCCCGTCTGCGAGGAGCACGGCGCGCAGATGGTCGCCGCGAAGATCGTCGTTGCGGTCGATTATGACCTCTTCGCCTTCGATCGTGAAGTCGACCTCACCGCCCTCGCTGCGCGACCCCTCGCGCAGGTCGAGCAGAGTCGTCGTCTCGGCGAGTGGATCGTAACGCGCCTCAGGCACGACGAACGTCCAGATGGCGTCGGGGTCGGCCTCTGGGTAGAGCGTGATGCGCGCCTCGAAGAGGTGGATGTCGGCGTCGGGCGCCTCGGCGCGCCGGTCCGGCAGCAGCGTCAACAGCAGCAGCGTGACGAGCACGAGCATCAGAGCGACGAGGGCCCAGCGCAGCACCCGACCACGATACCAACCACGCCGTGAAAGGCCGATGACGGCCGGGTAAGCGGGGCTTCACCGGGGTCGGGCGCTCACCGTCGGGGATCGGCGAGAGCCGTCCGTCAACCAGTTGACGGACGGGAGAAGCGCCGAACCAGCATCGTGTGTCCATCACGCTGAACTTTTCTCAGGAGGTTCTCATGAATCGTGTTGCCCGCTCGCTCGCCATAGCGTCACTCGCCCTCTTCGGGCTGACGCTCACGTTCGTGATAGCCCAGGGCATGAACGGCGGCCTCCCCGACTACCTCTCCTGGACGCGCCTCAACCCGCAGCCGAACTTCATCGAGAGCGCTCACCCGACCGTGAAGGACGTCTACGTCAACGACATCGGGGCCTCGGCAGCGCTCGAGCGCAGCTTCCCGTTCCCCGAGGGCTCCGAACTCGTCAAGGCCAGCCTCGGTGAAGACCTCAGCGTGTTCGTGGCGACCGCCATGCGCAAGGTAGCCGGCTTCGATCCGGCCAACGGTGACTGGCAGTACGGCATGTTCGAACGCGGCGAGGACGGCGAGTTCATGGGCATGTGGGCCGAGGTCGGCAGCGACATGCACCAGATGTGCGTAAGTTGCCACACGCAGGTCGCCGACAACGACTTCGTGTTCCTCAGCTACACGGGTGACTGAGCCTCCCAGTCCTGCCCCCGAACTCGTGCCAGCGGGTTAGGGGTGACACCAAGCGGCGGAGCACTCCCCAAGGGTGCTCCGCCGCGTTCTCGTGGGCCCGCTCAGGTCACTCGAACAGGATCGAAGTAACCCGGAAGCGGCGCGCGCCGAGCGAGACTTCGTCCCCGGCGCGCCTGCCCAGCAACTGCTGGCCGAGAGGAGACTCGTCAGAGATGCGGTTCTGCAGCACATCGGCCTCGACCGACCCGACGAGGTGGAACACGTGCTTGGCGCCTGAGTCGTCCTCGACGTGCAAGCTCGCACCAAGCGTGGCGGGGGCATCGGCCTCGTCAGCCTGCTCCACCACCACCGCGCGCAAGATCACCTCCTCGAGGTCCGCTATGCGCGCCTCGTTGGCGCTCTGGAGCAACCTCGCCTCGTCGTAACCAGAGTTCTCGCTCAGGTCACCGTCGGCCAAGGCCGCCCCCATGTACTCGGTCAACTCCTGGCGCTTCTCCTCCTTGAGGTAGAGCAGTTCCTGCTTGAGCTTCTCGAGCCCTCTTGCCGTCAGATGGATTGGCTTGCGTTCGGACACGTGATGGTCACCTCGCATTGGCGGCAGCGGCCGCCGGAAGCCGTAGCGGCGCCGGCCGCCGCAGGCCTGGGAGTGCCGACCGCCCCAGGCTTGGGAGTGCCGGCCGGCCCCAGGGTTGGGAGTATAGCCGGCGCGCACGGGTTCAGCGGTGTACCGAGCAGCGCTGCCCCCTGCCGGCCGGTGCCGCGAGGCAGACGCATGACCAGGAGACCCTCGGGTAGCATCGCTCATGCCATCGCCGGAGCCCCGCAGCGCTGCACGGCCGGGACCAAAGCGCCGACTGACGTGGGTGTACCTGGCGCTATCGAGCGCGCTCGTGTTGGCTGCGCTGGGGTTCGGCGGCGCCGCCCTCATCACCGATCACTTGACCCGCCCCGTGCGCAGCGTCGACGAGAGCCTCACCCCCGAGACCGTCGGCGCCGACTACCACGAGACCTGGCTGCGCTCGGCTGACGAGCGCGCCGACCTGCACGCCTGGTTGCTGGGCGTCCCAGGGTCCGACGTCGGGGTGGTGCTCGTGCACGGCAAGGACGGCAGCAAGAGCACGACCTGGGGAGACGGTTTCGTGGAGCTGGCGGCGGAGCTGCAGGCGGCGGGGTTCCAGGTCCTGATGGTCGACCTGAGGGGCCACGGCGCGTCCGGCGACGGGCGTTACGCCTTCGGCTTCCTCGAACGCTTCGACGTCATCGCCGGGGTGCATCACCTGGTTGAGGAACTGGGTGTGCGGCCGGGTCACGTGGGCGTGCTCGGGGTATCGATGGGCGCCGCCAGCGCGATCTACGCAGCCGCGCTCGACCCGCGCGTCGGTGCAGTGTGGTCTGATTCGGCCTACGCGGACGTCTACCCTGTCATCGAGCAGGAGTGGCCAGCCGCCAGCGGCCTGCCGATGGCTGTGCTGCCCGTGGTGCGTGCCACCCACCGGCTGCTGCACGGCTTCGACCTGCGGGACGTGAGACCCGTCGACCAGATGCGCTTCCTGGAGACCCGCCCGCTGATGCTGGTGCATGGGCAGTCGGACCGGCTGGTCCCGGTCTCGCAAGCGCGTCTGCTGGCCGCCGCCGCCCCCTGGGCTGGACTCTGGTTGGTCGAGGACGCCGGGCACGTGGCGGCCTACACCAGCGAGCCGGCTCAGTACACCCTCAGGGTCCTCGAGTTCTTCGACGAGGCGCTGCGGGTCCGCCTGGCCTCGCGCCCCGACTAGCTCCTCGCCGGGTCGGGAAGCTCCTCCTGAGAGCGAGTTCGCCCTGCTCGCGAAGCACCGCCGTCGTACTCAGCTCCACGCGGCGCCAACGTCTAGGATGCAGCTAGGGTGGTCGGGAACGCGGTCGAGGTCAGTCTTCGCGACGCGTTGTGGCCACGTCCGAGTCCGGAGGCGTAGAGGCCATGCAGGCGGTCGTCCAGGAGCGGTACGGATCACCCGATGAGTTGACGGTCCGCGAAGTGGAGCGACCTTCGGTCGGCGCTGGTGAGGTGTTGGTTCGCGTGCGGGCGACCTCGGTCCACCCGGATGTCTGGCACGTCGTGGTTGGCCGACCCTCCGTCCTGCGCCTCATGGGTGCCGGGTTCTCCAAGCCGACGAACCCGGTTCCGGGTACCGACATGGCGGGGATCGTCGACTCCTTAGGCACAGGCGTGACCCGGTTCCAGCCGGGCGACGCCGTCTTCGGTGAAACGATCACCGGCCACCAGTGGGTCAACGGCGGCGCTTTCGCGGCGTACGTGTCCGTCCCGCAAGGACCAGCTGGCCCTGAAGCCGGACACCGTCACCTTCGAGCAGGCCGCAGCCGTCCC
>SKSV01000271.1 GCA_007122815.1 Trueperaceae bacterium
ACGCCCGATCCAGGGGCGCCCCGGGAGCGTGAGGTGGAGATCGCCCAGGAGGTCCTCCAAGCGCTCGACCTGCGCCGCTTCGCCCCGAGCGTGACTGCCTGCCCAGGCTGCGGACGCACCACCAGCACGCTCTTCCAGGAGATGGCCAGGGACATACAGGCGTACCTCAAGGCGAGCATGCCCGCCTGGAAGGAGCGCTACCCAGGCGTCGAGCAGCTCAAGGTCGCGGTGATGGGTTGCGTCGTCAACGGGCCAGGCGAGTCCAAGCACGCTGACATCGGCATATCGCTCCCCGGCACCGGCGAAACCCCCAAGGCCCCGGTCTACCGTGACGGCGCGTTCCTGACCACGCTCCAAGGTGACGCCATAGTTCCCGAGTTCAACCGGCTGCTCGACGCCTACGTAGCTGAGCGTTTCGGAGGTGAACCAGCCAAGGAAGGCGCCTTGAGTCGCGTCCGTGAGCGCGTCGCGCTTCCCGAGAGCGGCGGATCGCTCTGAGATGGTGGCGCGGCGTACGGTCGCGCGCCGCGGCGTCATGAGAGCTTGAGCAGGCCGGGAGGTGGAGGTGACGGGAAGGGGCGGCATGTCGATCGACGAAGCGGTGGCAGCCTGCGCGAAGGTCACCAGGACTCACTCCAGCACCTTCTACCTCGGCTCGCGACTGTTCTCGGGCGACAAGCGCCGAGCGGTGTTCGTCGTCTACGCCGTGTGTCGGACCGGTGATGACTCCGTGGACGAGGCGACCGACGCGGAGCAGGGCCGAGCGAGGCTGCGGTCGTGGTGGCAGGGTATCGAGCGGGCGTACGCCGGACGCCCCGACCCAGAGTGCGCCACCGAGGTCGGTCTAGCTTGGGTGCTGGAGCGTTTCGACGTGCCCCACTCCGCCTTCGTCGAGCTCCGTCAAGGGTTGGAGAGCGACCTCCAGGGCCCGGACCTCGAGACCGAAGAGGAGCTGATGCTCTACTGCCGCCGCGTGGCCGGCGTCGTCGGTTGGCTCGTCGCTCCCATAGCCGGCTACCGAGGTGGCCAGGAGACCCTCGACCAGGCGCTAGCGCTCGGCCAGGCGATGCAGCTGACCAACGTGTTGCGGGACGTAGGTGAGGACCTGGCCATGGGACGCTGCTACCTTCCCGCCGAGATGCGCTCACGCTACGGCGTCGACCTCGCCGAGCTACGGCGCAATCAGGTGACGCCGGGTTACGTGGCGCTGCTCGAGGAGCTCTCCGAGCGCACTCACGCGCTCTACCGAGAGGGTTGGCGCGGCATCCCGAAGCTCCACGGCTTCGCAGCCAGCGCGGTCGGGGTGGCGGCGCTCAACTACGAGGCGATCCTCGTGAAGCTGCGTCAGAACCGCTACGACAACCTCAGCCGGCGTGCGCATCTGCGCCCGCTCGAGCGTCTGGCACTGGTGCCGCGCGCTATGCTCGGGGTCTGCCGGGGCGGCCACCCGTCGCGCTTTCGTAGCCTGCCCTGAGAGGACAACGTGCCTGATTACGACGTCATCACCGTCGGAGCCGGCCACAACGCCCTGATAGCCAGCGCGTACCTGGCCCAAGCAGGTTACCGGGTCGCCGTGTTCGAGCGTCGCGACGTTGTCGGCGGGGCGGTAAGCACCGTCGAGACGGTGCCGGGTTACCGCTTCGACCTAGGCGGCTCCGCCCACATCCTCATCAGGCTCACCCCAGTGGTGGAGGAGCTCGGCCTGGAGCGCTTCGGGCTCGAGTACATCGAGTGCGATCCCCTCTTCTTCGCGCCTTACCCCGACGGCGACTCGCTCTTCATCCACCGCTCCGAGGAGCGTACGATCGCTGAGCTAGAGGCCAAGTTCCCGGGCGAAGGCGAGGCCTACGCGCGCTTCCTGAACGAGTGGCGCCCGTTCGCTCGCACCGTGCGCGACCTCTTCCTGCAGACGCCGGACCCGCTCACCCTCGGACGCACCGCACTCTTCGGGAAGGCCGTCCAGGGCGATTGGCGGCAGGCTCTCCCGCGCATCCTGGCGCCCTACGGCGAGCTCGTCGACGAGTACTTCCAGGAGGAGAAGGTCAAGGCCCCGCTGGTCTGGATGGCGGCCCAGTCCGGACCACCACCGGGCGAGAGCATGACCTCACCCTTCCTGCTCTGGCACCCGCTGTACCACGAAGGGGGAATGGCGCGTCCGCGCGGCGGTTCGGGCATGCTCACGCGCGCGCTCGCCCGGCACCTCGTGGCGCACGGAGCGCAGGTCCACACGGGCGCAGCCGTCGAAAGCATCGAGGTCGAACGTGGCCGAGCGCGCGGGGTGCGGGTGGCGGGGGAGACCTACACGGCGCGCGCGGTGCTCAGCGGCGCGCACGCCCTCGAGACCTTCGCCAAGCTGCTGCCTGAAGCCCACAGACCCGCAGCGGCCCGCCGGCTGCGCGTGGGGAACGGTTTCGGCGCGGTCCTACGCCTGGCGCTCGAGCGACCCATCCGCTACTCTGCTCACCCTGGCAAGGAGGCGCGCGTAGCGCTGCAGCTGCTCGCGCGTGACCGCCTGCAGGTGTCCGCCGCCTACGGAGACTACCTGGCGGGCCGGCCCGCGCACGACCCGCCCATCGTCGCGATGACCTTCTCCGCGGTGGACGACAGCCTGGCGCCGCCGGGCGGGGAAGTCCTGTGGTTGTGGGCTCAGTACTTCCCCTACGACCTCAGTGGCGGGCGCGGCTGGGACGAGATCGCTGACGAGGTGGCGGAGACGATCCTGGACACCTTCGAGCCCTACGCGCCAGGGACGAAGGCGTCGGTAGTGGGATCGCTCTTCCAACACCCGCTCTGGCTCGAGCGCGAGCTGGGTCTCTTCCGAGGGAACGTCATGCACCTAGAGATGACGCTCGACCAGATGTTCGCGCTTCGGCCCTTCCTGGGAGCGTCCGGCTACCGCGCTCCGCTTGCCGGCCTCTACCTCACCGGTGCGAGCACCCACCCGGGCGGCGGCATCATGGGCGCCTCGGGCCGCAACGCTGCGCGCGTGCTGCTGCGTGACCTGAGCGCGCGTCGCGCCTTCGCGCTCGGTGCCTGGCGCGGGCGCGGATGAAGGTCGCCGCTTCCCAGGAGCGTGACCCTGCGGTGCCTGCCTGGGCGTGGGCACTACCAGTGCTCGCGGCGGTCCTAGGCAGCCTGGCCTGGTCGGGCGAGATGACCTACGCGCAGTTCCACCTGGCCTTCACGCTGCCCTGGCTGGTGCTGCTGGCGGTAGCCGCCGTCCGGGCATCGCGCTCGAAGCGCCGCGTGGCCGGTGACATGGGTCGCGGCGACCGTTTCGCCTGGGCTGCGCTGGCAGTCCACGTCTTCATCGCCTTCATCTACACCACGCCTTGGGACAACTACCTCGTTTACCGGGAGGTGTGGGGTTACCCACCCGGTCGCGTCCTCGCGACGATCGGCTACGTACCCGTCGAGGAGTACGCCTTCTTCGTCATACAGACGCTGCTCACTGGTCTCGTCCTGTTCGCCTTCGCGCGCGCGTTGGGTGCGCAGGACCACGTCGACCCCGGGCGAGGCGGCGAGCGCGCCAGGGGACTGGGCGCGGCCCTCCTGCTGGGCGCGGCGGCCGGCGGGGTGTTGGCGCTGATGAGCGACTCCGGAA
>SKSV01000388.1 GCA_007122815.1 Trueperaceae bacterium
AGGAGAAGGTGATGAAGTCGAACACGGCTCAGGCCTTCCGGAACGCGCTGGCGCGGCGCTCTACCCAACGCACGGCGAGCGTCATGGGGTAGGCGAGCGCGAAGTAGAGGATCAGGAGCCACAGGAAGATCTCGGTCGTGCGGCCCGTGGTCTGCTGCAGGGTCACCCCCTGGAAGGTGATGTCGGGGATGGTTATCAGAGAGACCAGTGCGGTGGCCTTCAGCAGCTCGATCAGCAAGTTCCCGAAGGGGGGCAGCATCAGCAACAGAGCCTGCGGCAGCACCACGCGGCGCATGCGCTGCGCGGGGGTCAGGTTCAGCGCCACGGCCGCTTCGATCTGCCCTACCGGCACGGAGCGAACCGCGCCGCGCACTATCTCAGCGCCGTACGCGCCGATGTTCAGCGCGAGCGCGCAGACTCCGGCCGCGAAGGGCGTGAGGGTGATCCCGAATAGTGGCAGCGCGAAGAAGAGCCAGAACATCTGGACCAGCACCGAGGTACCGCGGAACACCTCGACGTACGCACCGGCCAGGAAGCGCACTGGCGCGAGCGGCGAGAGGCGCCCCAGCCCCGCGACGATGGCGATCACGAACGCCAGCGCGGCCGAGGTGAGCGTGAGCCTCACCGTCACGTCCAGACCGCGCAGCAAGATGGGCAGGAGGTCGAATCCCACGGGTTCCTCCTTCTCGGATCAGCCGCCTGCTTCAGGCTCCGCGGCGAGGGCTGCGTCGAGGTCGGCGATGAGGTCGCCTACGTCCTCTATCCCGCACGAGTAACGCACCAGCGCCTCCGGGATGCCGAGGGCGGCACGTTCCTCGTGGCTCAGCTCGACGTGTGAGCCGGTCCGAGGGGGCGCTACCACCGTCTCGACCGCGCCGAGGTTCGCCGCCAGGTGGGCCAGGCGCAGCTTGGGCAGCACGCGCTCGACCGCCGGGAAACCCCCGCGCAGTTCGAACGAGAGGACACCACCGAACCCTCCGGGCATCTGGCGCGCCGCGACCGCGTGGTTCGGGTGCTCCTCCAGGCCTGGGTAGTTGACGGCCAGGACCGCGGGATGCTCCCTGAGGTGGCGCGCGATGGTGAGCGCGTTGTGGTTCTGGCGCTCCACCCGCAGCGCGAGTGTCTTCATCCCCCGCAGCAACAGGTAGGCGGCCTCGGGATGCAGCGCCGCGCCGTCGACCTCGCGGAAGTGGAAGACCTGCTCGACGAGCTCGGCGTTGCCTGCGAGCGCGCCTCCCAGGGCATCGGCGTGACCTCCCAGGTACTTCGTGGCGCTGTGCACCACGAGGTCGGCGCCGAGCTCCAGGGGGTGCTGGTTGATGGGGGTGGCGAAGGTGTTGTCGACGACCACCAGCGCCCCCACCTCCTTGGCCTTGCCGGCCAAGCGCTCCAGGTCCAGGACCTTGCAGGTGGGGTTGGTGGGGCTCTCGAGGTAGAGGAGCCGGGCGCCGTCGGCTAGCTCTGCCTCGATGGCTTCGTGGTCGTCGGTGTCGCACAGCACGGTGGTCACGTCGAAGCGCGGGAGGTGGTCGCTCAGCACGCGGCTGGTGCCGCCGTACGTGTCCCGTATCGAAACCACCCTGTCGCCGGGCCGGCAGAGCGTGAAGAGGGTGTCGCTGATCGCGGCCATGCCGGTGGCGAAGCTCGTCGCCGCCTCGGCTCGCTCGAGCACGCGGAGCTTCTCCTCGAAGACCTGCACGGTGGGGTTGGTGTTGCGCCCGTAGATGTGGCCCGAGGCCTCTCCCACGGCTACCGCTCGCCAGCGCTCCAGGTCCTGGTACCCGAAGGAGACGCTGTGGACTACCGGCACCTGCGTAGCTCCCTCCTGGAAGGGGCGGTCCTCGCCAGCCCATACGGCCTCGGTGCGGCGTGTCAAGCGGCGCTCTGGGGGCATCTCGGTCTCCAAGCTCGGTGAGTAGGCGGTCCGTTCGCAAGATAGTAGCGGTGTCGTTGCTTGGTGGTGGCCGGGTCCGGGTCGCCTGTAGCGGCGAAGCCGGTACCCGGCCGTCGATGGTGCGCGGGAGCTGCTAGGCGTTCAGCGTCGAGTCCCGCAGGCTGGCCGGCTGCGCCGGCACGTCGCTCGGCTCAGCGGTAGGAGTCGCCGCAGAGCTCTGCAGAGGTGACGTCGCCGGGCAGCTCGGTGGCGCCGAAGCCGAACACGCCGATGATCTCGGCGAGCTCACTCGAGGCGCGGAGCTCGTGAAGCACCTCGTTGAAGGCGTCACGGAAGTCGGCGTCGTCCGGATGGAAGGCGGCGGCGCCGTACGAGATCACGGTCTCGCCGTCGATGACGGGCTGCTCGAACTCCTCGACGAACTCCACGCCGTCGGTGAGGTCGGTGATGTTGCGCATAGTGAGCGAGGTGCCGGTGAACACGTCGATGCGGTCGGCTTGGAGCCCGGCCATGCCGCTCGGGGCGTCGGGGAAGGTCACGATCTGGTCTTCGGAGACACCCATGGCGACCATGTAGTCGTACTCGAGCCAGCCGGCGCCGGTGCCCACGCGGATGGAGGGATCGTTCGCGATGTCGAGGTAGCTCGTGATGCCCAGCGGGTTACCGGCGGGTACCACGATGCCCTCGCCGATCTGGTACTCGGGGTCGGCGAACGCGACCTGCTCGCAGCGAGTCGGGGTCACGTACATGCCGGCGGTGATGACGTCGAAGCGCCCCGCGCGCAGTCCTGGGATGAGCGAACCGAACTCGGTGAGCACGCCGTCCATCTCGGGGATACCCAGGCGCTCGAAGATCGCGCGGGCGACCTCGACCGCTTCACCCGTGAGGGTGCCGTCGGGTTGGGCGTAGGCGTAGGGCACCTCGTTGGCGAAGCCCACGCGGATGAAGCCGCGTTCGCGGGCCTGCTCGAGGGTGGTCTGAGAGAAGCCTGCTCCGAGCAGGGCGAGCGTGGCAGCGAAGATGGTGGTCTTGAGGATCGTGTTCATGGGTCCTCCGTCTGTTGGAGAGTCGGGCCGTGGATGGGGATGACGGGTCAGATGCTCAGATGGACTTCACCTCCGCTCCGTTGGCAGCACCTCGTCGACCAAGTCTGGGCCGGCGAGGACGGAGTTCATGCGGCGCAAGCAGGCTTTGAAGTGGTGGCGTCGTATCTCGGAGACCCGGCGGAGGTCCCGGGCGCCGAGCGCGTTGCGAACGGCGGAGATCTCGTCGACTATCTCGTCGACCTCGCGCCGCCAATCCATCTCGGGCAAGAGCTGGAGCCACACGCGCGACGTCTGGTAGAAGAAGCGGTCGGCTATCTCGCGCAAGGGGCGGTTGCCGATCAGGCGGCTAAGCTCCTGATGGAAGGCTTGGTAACGGGCCGCGAGCTCACGTGGCTGCGGTTCGCGCTCGCGCAGCGCCGCCACGCCCTTGGCCAGCTCGTCGAGCAGCGCGACGTCGCTTTCGGTGACCGCTACGGGCGGGAGCTCGGCGATCAGGTCGATCAGCTTGAGCCTGAGCGCGTAGACCTGCGTGAGTTCGCGCAGGTCGAGAGACGTGACTATGGTGCCGACACCCTGCGCGCTCTCCATCAAGCCGTCGAACTCCAGCGCGTGCAGCACGCGCCGGATCGGGGTGCGGCTGACGCCGAACTCGGCCGCCAG
>SKSV01000246.1 GCA_007122815.1 Trueperaceae bacterium
GCAGCGCCTCTACCTGGACCTCGAGGTGGTGGTGCGCCGCGCCTGGCGTGACGACCGGGAAGCCCTGCGCGAGCTGGGCTACGAGTCCTGAGGGAGCCCTGAGGTGCCGATCGCGGCGCGCTGGCGCCGGCTCGAGAGTCTGCCGCCGGTACGGGGCCGCGACGCCATGCCCGGCGTGTACGAGGTCGGCGACGCCCTGCGCACGGTCATCTACATCGGCCAGTCGGCTACCGACGTGCCGAACCGCTTGCGCCAGCACCTGGCTAGGCACGGTTGCGTGCGCGAGCACGCGCTGTTCTGGCGCTACGCGTACAGCCGCGTCCCCGCGGCTGACGAGGCCGAACTGCTGGCAGTGCACGAGGCACGCCACGGCGAGCTACCGCGCTGCAACCGCGCTCGACCGCTTCCACGAGACGCCCTCCGGCGCTGGCGCGAAAGGAGCACGAGCCGCGACTGAGACAGCGTTCACTAGGGGTGGATGGGCTCCTCCTGTGGGCATTTCCACCCGAACCCTCGTCCCAATCGTGATATAACGTGGCAGACGAGAAGCATCCGCGTTTCTCAGTTCACTCTGGAGGCTCCGCATGCGAAAGCTCCTCATCACACTCACCGTCATCGCTGCCCTCGGTACCGGCGGCGTCTTCGCGCAGTCGGGCTACTGGGCGGGCGTTAGCGCCGGCTACCCGGGCGCGCAGGTCCACTTCGGCGTCGAGAACGTCTTCGCCAACATGGACGTGCGCGGCAACCTCGGCTTCGCCTACCTCGGCAGCTACCTCGAGGTCGGCGCCAACGTCCTCTACCCCCTCAACGTCGACACCGGCACGATCCCGTTGGACGTCTACGTGGGTGGCGGACCGAGCTTCGGCTTCGTCTTCGCCGGCGCCCTGGTGGTGGGCGTCGAAGCGTTCGCGGGCATCGAGTACCGCCTCATCGACCTCGGCCTCCCCGAGGGTGGCGTCTTCTTCGAAGTCGGCCCGAAGTTCGTCTTCGTGACCGCGGGGGGCCTCTCCGGCAGCGCCTTCGGCCCGATGGGCCGCCTCGGCTTCAACTGGCACTTCTGATCGGATAGCTGGACCGGGTCAGTCCAAGATCTGACTCTCGTGACAGGAGCCCGCGGCTTTCGCCGCGGGCTCTTCGCTGCACCGGCTGCGCGCGGCATCGGCGGCGCGGCGAACACGTTGCACGAGCCGCGATACGCGCGTATCATCCTGCATGCTCACTCGTGTGGTCCGACCCCTGACGATTACGTTCGCGCTGGTCCTCCTAATCGCCTCTTGCGCGCCGACGGCCGGCCGGCCCGCCGTCGAGTTCGTTGCGAGCGCCGAAGACGTGATCTCCGAGATCGCCATGTACGGTGTGAGCCGTCAGCCGCACCCGAACATGAACTTCTACAGCGTCGACTCGATCGGTGATCGCTTCATAACGCTCTACTCCGAAAGTACGGTCGGGTTCACGATCCTGATCGGGCGCATGGACACGAGGCTGAGCTTCACGGCGCAACAGCGCGGCGAGGTCACGGTGCTGGCCGCCTCGGGCCGCGGAACGAACGCCGGCGACGAACTCGACGCGATCATCCTCTACCTCTCTTCGGTGTTCGAGAGGCTCTGACCGGCAGCGAGAGGTCGCTTCAGGTTCGCTTCAGGTTCGCTTCAGGACGCCGATGATATGATTCGTCACATGAAGACGTCATCGCGTGCGCTTGGTTCGCGCCGGTGCGGTCGCGTGTCTGTGAGGTCAGCATGACCGGCCCCGGGCTGGGGAGGCCCCCACCACCCCCGTTCGCGCGTGTGCCGACCGGCGTCGCCGGCCTCGACGAGATCCTCCTCGGTGGCCTGCCCGAGCACGGCGTCTACCTGATCAAGGGTGGCACCGGCACCGGCAAGACCACCCTGGCGTTGCAGTTCCTGCTCGAGGGCGTCGAACGCGGCGTCACCTGCTTGTTCGTGAGCCTGTCGCAGTCGACGCGTATGCTCGAGCGCATCGCGGCCTCGCACGGCTTCTCGCTCGATGGCGTGCACGTGCACGCCATCACGCCGAACGAGATCCTCAGGCAGCAGCGGACCCGCCAGGACGTGCTCGTCACCGACGAGATCGAGTTGGTCGACATCGCCGAACGCATCCGCGGCGTCGTCGAGTCGGTGCGGCCGCAGCGCATGGTGTTCGACTCGTTGAGCTTCATCGAGATGCTGGCGACGGCGCCGGGCCGCTTCGAGCAGGAGTTGGCCTCGCTCGTCGAACTGCTCAGCGGCCTCGAGGTCACCTCGCTGTTCGTGCTGAACGAGGGTGGCACCGGGACCACCGACATGCTCACCGATGGGGCCATCGAGCTCGACCACCTCGCGGAGGACTTCGCGGGCAATCGCTACCGACTGCGGATCGAGAAGGTGCGGGGAAGCCCCTTCCGCGGGGGCTACCACGACTTCGAGATCGTGCACGGCGGCCTGCATGTGTACCCCCGGTTGACGCTGGCGCACCGCGGCCGCTACGCCGAGGAGCAAGGCGGGCGTGAGCGCGCGACGTACCCCAGCGGCATCGCGTCCCTCGACCAGATGCTCGGCGACGGCTTGACCGCGGGCACCTCGTGCCTCGTCCGCGGGCCGTCCGGCGTGGGCAAGTCGAGCCTCGCCACGCGCTACGTCTACCACTCGGCCGAACGCGGGCACCGGGCGGCGTACTTCCTGTTCGAGGAGGTCCGCGACACCTTCTTGCGGCGGGCGGCGGCGCTTCAGATGGACCTAAGTCCCTACGTCGAGGACGGCACCGTGCGCGTGGTGCAGCTCGGCGGCACCAGCGTACTGCCGGGCGAGCTCGCCGCCGAGATCCGCACGAGCGTCGAAGGTGGCGCCGAGATCGTGGTGATCGACTCGCTCTCGGGCTACTACCAGTCGCTTCCCGACGAGAGACTACTGCTCTCCGAGATCCGCGACGTGATCCGCTACCTCAGCGAGCGCGGCCTGTTGACGATCATCACCCTCGCGCAGCGGCCCGCTCAGATAGGCCTCGAAGGCATCCCGCTCGACCGGCTCGACATCGGCGAGAGCGTCGACGTGACCATCGAGCTGCAGTACGTCGAAGCGGGCTCCGAGCTCGCCAAGTGCATGTCGGTCATCAAGCGACGCGACGGCGATCACGAGAAGGGCATGCGGGAGCTGATCATCGGTGCGCAGGGGCTTCGCGTCGGCCCGGTGCTGCCGGACTACGGCGGCGCGCCCGATGACGACCGGGGCGCGACCTCGAAGGCGCCGGCTGCCCTAGGTGGGGATGGCGACGGTGCCGCAGACGGTTGAAGGCGAGGTCCTGGTGTTCGCGCCCGGGCTCGACAACGCCCGGACGCTCATGAACTGTCTGCGCGACAAGGGCGTCGATGCGCGCGTGCGCGCCAGTGCGGACGCCCTCGAGAAGAGCCTCTCGGCGGACGACGCTCTCCTCGGCGCCGTGGTGATCACGGCGTCCGGGGTGCGAAGCGGCGGCGGCGGTGTGATAGCACGCTTCAAGGCCCGCGAGCCGGCTTGGTCGGCGCTGCCGATCGTGCTCCTGGCGCCACCGGGCAGCGCCGCCTTCGCGCCGTGGCCCCACACC
>SKSV01000093.1 GCA_007122815.1 Trueperaceae bacterium
AGACGCGTCTAGCGGTGGCGCAGGAACTAGCCCCAACCAGCGTAGGCGGCGCCTACCGCGCGATGGCGCGCGCCTACGGCGCGTTCCTCCTGGTACAGGACTCACCGAGGACGCAAGCGACGTTGAACCAGACCTTCGTGGAGGCCGCTGAAGCCTTGGTCGACGGACGGGTAGAAGAAGCGACGACCTCCCTTGGCAGCCTTCGCGACGGGATAGCCGAACTAGGCATCGCTGCACGCGCCCGCGAGACCGGGCCCACCGCCGCGGTGCCGCCGACGGCGCCAAGCGAGCTGCCCGACACCCCAACCCCGCCCGAGGCCGAAGCGGTGGTGGAACCGACGCCCGATCCCGCCGCCGAGCCTGCCGAGGAACCCGTCCAGGAGCCGGCGGAGCCGCCAGCGGAAGAGCCGCTGCCCGAACCGCTCGCCGAGGTGCCCGCGGAAGAGGTAGCGCCAGAGGAGGCAGCGCCGGAGGAGGAAGCGCCACCGACCGCGGTGGAGCTCGTCGACGAGACGGGCGAGCCGCTGGTCCTGGGTGAGGCCCAACTCGCGCTGCTGAGGTTGGAGATAGAGCAGGAACTGCACGCCGCCAAGCTGGAGCGGCTCTCGCAGGACCTCGCCGGCGCCGGTGTGGGCGAGGCGCTGCGCCCGATGCTGTCCGAAGCGCTGCTGGAGGCGGGCTTCGAGCGTCTCTCTGCAGCTGGCGACGCTGTGAGCGCGCGCCTGGTAGCAGCCACGGCCGCCGCGCAGCGCGGTGACGAGGACTCCGCCCGGGCGGCATTGCGCCAGGCGGCCGAACGCTACGACGCGCTGCTCTCCCCCGTCGTGCGCGCCCGCTTCGCCGACGTCGACGTCGAAACTTCAGCCCTCTTGCTGCGCCTCGCGGACGAGCCGGGCCTGCGTGCGAGCGACGTCGCCGTTGCCGCCGCACAAGTCGAGACCGCCAGAGGCGTTCTGGTCGGCGACCCCGAGCCCGCCTTGTTGACCGGAGCGCGGCAGACGCTCGAGTTCTGGTCCGGCTTGCCGCGCGCGATCGTCTTCGTCGTCATCGGTATCCTGGCGCTCATCCCGCTGGCGCTGCTGAACCTGGCGTTCGGCGGAGGCAACCGCAACTGGCAGCTGGTAGGCGTGGCGCTCTTCCTCCTCCTGACGCCCGTGCTCTTCGAGGGCCTGGTGGGGTTGTCGGTGTTGCTGGCCGAGTTCGCAGGGTTCGAGCTCCTCTCGCAGCTACCTGCCCTCTCACCCTTCTCCAGCACGGTCGGGCATCTGGTCTGGGCCAGTACCGCGCTGTTGGCGGTCATCTTCGCCACGATCGGTCTTTACGGCATCTGCGCCCAGTTCGGGCTCGTCGGACGCCGCCGCAAGGTGGCGAAGGGCGCGCGCGCCACACGGACCGGCTCGTCGACGGAGTCGATCGACTGGGACGACGATTGACCCACCGCCGGCCTCACTCGGACGGCGCGGCTCCCCGACCCGCCTGAGCCGTCCAGCGAGCCGATCCCGTGCGAAGCGATCCGCCACCTGAGGAGCGATGACGCCGAACCGCACCTACCAGGCCACCGTGGAAGCGCTCGAGAGCGTGCTCGCGCCCCGAGTCGTCTCGCTCGTCCTGCGCGAGGGTCTCGCCCAGAGCGGCCGGGACGCCAACAGCATCGCGTTGGAGGACGTAGAGGCGATACTGACCGGTCCTGCTTTCAGGCACCTGCAGGTGCTGATGCCGGGCGACCAGGCTCGGGAGACCGTTACGGCCTTCCTGAACCGCATCCGGGAGGAGGTCGAGGGGCCCGCGGAAGGAGCCGAGGACGAGGCCGCCGACGCGCCTGGTGAGGGGGAGCCCGAGGCCGATGGCGTCGCCGGTAGCGCCAGCAAGGGTGAGAGCACCAAGGCGCAGCGGCTGCGTTCGCTGCGCGCGGCGCTGAGGCCGTTCAACCTCTACTTCGACTGGCCCGAGGTGCGCAAGCTACGCGCCCAGCTCCAGGTTGCCGAGGACGAACTCGATTCGAAGGGAAGCGACGAAGCCAGCCTAGACGAGGCCGCGGCGCAGCTCGAGGTCGTCGAGCAGAAGCTCGAGGACAGCCTCGTGTTGCAGGCGCGCGAGCTCGCCGAGCTCGAGGAGGCCCTCGAACTCGTGCAGAGCTTGGGTGGTCCCCGGGTACGCCGGCTGGAGGCCCTGGTGGGTCAGGTACGCCAGGCGCAACGGGACCGCGAGTTGGCCGAGGCCGAAGTCCAGCGGGCCGCAACCATCGCGCGGGACCTGCGCAAGCTCATGGAGTCGAGCGTGGCGCAAGCGGCCCCATACGAGGCCGCAGGCGCGAGCACGGCCCCTGCTCCTGACGAGGAAGGCGAGTCAGACCAGGAGCTCACACCGGTAGACATCGACGAATCGCTGTTGCCGCCCGAGGTCAGCGAGCGCCTGAAGCGGCTCGATCTCGACGCTGAGCGCAAGCAGGTCGAGGCCCTCGAGTCCGCACACACCGAGCTGCTCAGCTACCTACCCGCTCTGCGCGAGCGGATCCAGCGCGCGCGTGCCCAGCTCGATGAGGGGCGGCCGTTGGGCGCCGCCCTGACCCGCCTGAGCCGCGGGCTGGACGAGGCCACCAACACCCAACGCGACCACCTCAGGCGCGAACTCGAAGCGCTCGCAGAGGGGCTCGACGAGCTGCGCGCCCACGACGACGGCGGCCTGGAGCGCGCCGTGCGGGTGACACTCGACGTGCTCGGCGAGGGCCTGCCGCGCCACGCGGACGTGCTGGAGCTACGCGACCGGCAGCGCCGAGCCATCGAACGCGCCGAGGAGCACGGACGACGCGAGGCGGACGCGAGAGCGCGCGAGTCCGCGCGCCTCGAGACGCAGCGAGAAGCCCTGCAGCGCATCGAGGAGGCGCTAGAGCGCGATGAGGGCACGGACGACGCGACCCTGGAGGCGCTCAGCGTCACCTTGCGCCAGGCGAGGCAGAGGCTGCACGACGCGGTGTCGCAAGAGCGTCTGGACGACACCGCGCTGGAGCAGGCGCTCGACGCAGAGCAAGCCTTCCAGCGTGCGCTCGCGGCTCGGACCGACGACGAGGAGGCCCGGCTCCGAGCGCGCCTGCGTGAGCTCTCGGGCAGACTCAGGGAACTGCCCGACGTTCCCACACTCCGGAGCCGCGTGGCTCACCTCGGGGCGGAGCTGGAGCGTACCGCCAGCTCGGATGACCTCGACGAGTCACACGTCGGTACGCTGGCCTCGCTCGTCGAGCAGCTACGTGCCGATGCTCTAGCCCACGTGGCCCGGCAGCTCGACGAGCTCGGCAAGGAGGCGGGAGACCTGAGCGTACCGAGCGTTCTGACAGCGCTTCAGGAGGCTGCACGCGGCTTGCAGGGCGAGCGGTTCCCGGACGTCGATCGACTGCGCGATCTGCTCGCGGATGAGCGCAAGCAACGCCGCGAGCGCGAGCAGGCTCGCGCTCAGAGGCTCCAGCAGGCCAGGGCGCGGCTCGAGCCAGCGGGCGTAGCGGCGTTGCCCGCGTTCACGCAGGCCCTCGAGCGCGCACGCCGGGTACTGTCCGAGGGGCGCTCGGCCGCAA
>SKSV01000301.1 GCA_007122815.1 Trueperaceae bacterium
AGCCTGCTCGGACGCTGCGTGTCCCTGCCCGGCGCCAGCGAGCTCGAGGCCGACGAGCTCCAGGTGGTGGTCCGCTTGGCCGAGCGCACCCAGCTGCCCGAGCTCGCCCGGCTCAAGGCGCTGGCCGTCGGTTACGGTCTGGAGCTCGACGAGCGTGCTGCCGAGCCCCGCTTCGCGGCGACCGCGACACCGCTGCACCGGAGCACCCGCTTCGTGGGGAGGGGCGCCGAGGTCAGGCGTGTGGAGACCCTGCTCGAGCACGACGGCGCGAGGCTCGTCACCCTGGTGGGTCTCGGAGGCGTGGGGAAGACGCGCCTCGCCGCCCGCATCGCGGACCGTGTCGCCGCCCGCCAGGACGTGGCCTTCGCCGACGGCGTGGTCACCGTCGCGCTCGAGAGCGTCCGGCGCGACGCCGACGTGGCAGCCGCAGTGGCAGAACGGCTCGCGTTCCCACCGCGCGCCGGTCGGGACGAGGTGACCCTCGCCGAGGAGCTCGGTCCCGCCAGCGTGCTGCTCGTTCTCGACAACGTCGAGCACCTCGCCTCCATCCGCTCCATCATCGCCGTGCTGCTCGAGCGCTGCCCGGCTCTGCGCGTGCTCGCGACGAGCCGAGAGCGCCTGGGCATCGATGACGAGTACGCCGTCGAGGTGCACGGACTCTCCACGGACGCCGTCGAAGGTGTCCCGAGCGACGCGGCAGCGCTCTTCCTCGACCGAGCGACCCGCGTGCTCGACGTGGGCGACGACGCCGAACTCGACCTGGACGAGGTCGAGGAGGTGTGCAGGTCGGTAGACGGCCATCCGCTCGGGCTGGAGCTGGCCGCAGCCATGACCCGCGCCTTGAGCGTCGCGGAGGTCGCGAGCCTCCTCCGCCAAGGACTCGACGTTCTGGACGGTGGACCGCTCGACGCGCCCGCCCGGCATCGGGCCGTGCGCGCCGCGCTCGCGCCCTCGTGGGAGCGCCTCGACGCCGCCCACCGCGCCGTGGTCACGCGCTTGGTGTGCTTCCGAGGCAGCTTCGCCCTGGACGCCGCGACCAGCGTCGCCGCCGCTGGCCTTCAGCACCTGCTGCGGCTGGTCGACCAGGCGCTGCTCAGGAGCCATGGGGGAGGGCGTGGTCGCTTCGCCCTGCACCCGCTGGTGCGGGAGTTCGTTCGGGAACGCGCCGACCCTGAGGTGTTGGCGGAGGCCGAGCTCGCGCATCACCGCTTCTTCTCGGGTTGGCTGAACCGTGCCAAGGAGCGCCTCGCCGACGACGGAGCTGCGGTCCTGCAGCGCGTCAGCGCGGACCTGCCGGACATCGTGCAGGCCATCCGTAACGCCTTCGATCAGGCGGAGCCGGCCCTCGCGCTCGAGATGACCACGTTCCTCGTGGTCGACGCCGATTACCTCCTCGCCCGCTCACCCAGCCGGGACCTGCGCGCGGTGGCCGAGCGTGCCGCCAGGGAGGCCGAACGCAGCGGCCAGCTCGCGGCTGCAGAGGCGCTGGTGACGAAGCTGGCGAACGCCAGGAGGCTCGTCGACCGCGACCTGCGCGGCTCCATACCCCTGTACCTCAGGGCCGTGGACCTGGCCCGCCGCGACGGGGCTCCCGCGCGCTTGGCGATGCTCCACGCGATCGTCGGAGCGCTCCTCTACGACCTCGGCGACGAGGGAGCCGATGAACACCTGGAGGAGGCGCGCTCCATCGCCAGCGTCGCCGGAGACGACCTGACCACCTGCGAGGTGCTACAGCGCGTGGCGTACGTGGCTGCACGACGAAGCGAGTGGGACCAGGCTTGCGAGATCGGGGAGGAGGCCGTCACGACCGCGGAGCGGCTCATGGTGAGCGGCGCGGCCCCCGAAGGGCGCGCTGCCAGCCTGCTCTACTACTCGCTCTCCAACCTCGGGACCTGCGAGGACGAACGCGGACGCCTGGAGCGCTCTCTCATCCACCGGCACCGCGCTCTCGAGGTCGCTTCGGCGCGCAGCCAGCACCGCTGGATCGCGACCGTCAACCACGACATAGCCCAGGCTCTCGTGGCGCTCGGACGTCGCGACGAGGCACGCCATCACCTAGAAGCGGCCCGCGCGGCGTTCGCGGCGGTCGGGGCCGACGACGAGCTCGACGTGTTGGCGGCCGACGCGGCCGCTTGGGGCCTGGAACCCTCCGAAGCGGAGCCGAGCGTCCCACTGCCAGTGAGGGTGGCTGGTCTGGAGCCGGGCGAGCGCTCGCTGCCGCGAACGCGTGGAGACGGCTTGGAGCACTAGCGGATGGCGCAACGCCCGTGTTCACGGGTCGCCGACCATCCCGAAGGAGGAGAGATGGGCATGCGACGGGCAGGTCGGGGTTCGAACATGAGGCCGAGGCGCATGCCTCGCGTGCAAACTCGCGTACGGACGTTCGCACGCACGCTCGCCGTAGCGGGCTTCGTCATTGCGGCTGGCTGGGGTTCGGCTCAGCCGACCTGGGTCTCTCTCATCGACGCAGAGGGCCGCTCCGTGTACCAGGCGATCCGTGATGGAGTGGCGGCCTACCGACAGGTCTACGTGTATGACGACCCGCACGGGGTCGACCCGGTCATCGCGGACCGGCTCGGGGTGGTCGCCGAGCTGCTCGCTCGCGTGTCCGCGCTGTTCGGGGCACCCGAGGGCGACGACGCGCCGATGTGCGCGTTCCTGGGCGGCACCGGCGGGCGCCTGCAGATCGACGGTGGCGGCGGCTGGTTGCAGGTCGACGGTGGCGGCGGGAGGCTTCAGGTAGACGGCGGCGGCGCCGTGCTGCAAGCACGCCATCACGGCGCCTTCCCGGGCGTCACGAGGCGTGAACCCTTCATGGATGTGGCAGTGAGCCACGTCGGTGCGCAGAAGGTCATCGTGGTCGACTCCTTCGACCTCGGCGCGCTCCTCCAGGGCGTGGAGCGCGCCATCCACATGGCCGCAACACCGGTGACGGCGAGGGGGCCGACGACCTGGCAGGGCGACGTCGCGCGTGCCGTGCTCTACGCCGGAGGCCGGCAGGTCGGCGAGTTCGGTGACGTCGAGCACACCTGGCTGGTTCCGCACGGTCACCTGGTGCTCTACCACCTCATCGCTCTTGCCTCACCTCCAGAGGGCGCATTCGAGTCTGCGCACGTGGTCGACGCGGACGGCACCATCATGAGCTTGGAAGTCGAGTGGGGTCCGCACGCTGAGCGGCTCTCGCTTCAGCTGGTGCGCATCGATTACGACGACATCGACAGCATCCGGGCGGCGCTCGATCACGCCGCGCACCCCGAGAACGGCGACGCCGCGGTGGTGACCAGTTGGGGTCTGACGGATTGCGCCATCAAGGACGCCTACCTGTCCTCTCCCGAGGTAGCGCCCAGCCTCTCGGAGTACCTGCTGACCCGCCTCGACTCTGACCAGCACCTCAGCGACGTGGGTTTCCTCGCGCAGCTTTGCGAAGCGTTCGAACCGTTCATGGATCAGCGGGGCTACTACCAGATCGATTGCCAGAGCGACTTCGCGGTTGCCGTGACGTTGGGCGCGCTGGAGCAGCGCGCCGCGGC
>SKSV01000200.1 GCA_007122815.1 Trueperaceae bacterium
CTCGACGGCAGCTTGAGAGGGCTCGGCAGCGCTTTGGCGGGCGAGGCCCACATGCGCGGGCGCGGTTCCGCCGTACACGTGCGCGGTCAGGCGCCGCTGCCCGATGCCTTCCGCGCCGCCTGGTCGCTGCAACTGCCGGCGACGCCGCGCGAGCTCGACCTGCGCGTCGCGGCGCTCGACCTGCGCGACGTGCCCGGCTTGCGCGACGCGTTCCCGTTCCTGGAGGGCGTTCTGACAGGAAGCGTCGCGGTGCGTGGTGAGCGTGCGGTGGGTCAACTGGTCGCCAGCGACCTGCGCCTCGCCGAGCGCGCGGTGCCGCTCGTGGCAACGCTGTCTGCCGACCTGCGCGCTCCTAGCGCGGAGGTTCGGCTGGAGGCGCTGGGCAGCAGCCTCAGCCTCGCTTGGGAGCCTGGCCGTGTGGACGCCTTCGCGCGTCTCGAGCGCTTCCCCGCTCACGCCCTGGTGGAGGCGGTGGTGGGACCCAGCGACGTGAGCGCCGAAGTGACCGGAGCGGTGCGGTCCAGCTGGGGGGGAGCGCCAGGCGCTGCCTCGTACCTGCGCGTAGCCACCGAGCTGGTCCGGCTGGAGCGCGCGGGCGTGGTCACCGAGGGACAGCTAGCTTTCGAACTGAGCGACGGCGCCTTGCGCATCCAGGAGGCGGCGTTCGAGGGGCGCGGTGAGTGGCACGCCTCTGGTGAGGTCCGGCGCGAACGCATCGACCTGGAGGTGGTGGCTGAGGGCGCCGACTTCGGGCCGCTGCTTGGGCTCGTGCCGTCCTTGGCGCGTTACGGCGTCGGCGCCGCCGGTGACCTGCGCCTGGTGGGGAGCGGCAGCCTCGAGCGCCCAGTGCTGACCCTGGAGGGCGAGCAGCTGCGCGTCGACGTGGCAGGCACCAGCTACGAGGTGCGGCGCGGAGGCGCGCGGCTCGACGGCGAAGAACTCAGCCTGAGCGGCGAGATCGCTGCGCTGGACCCAGTGCAGGGAACCATCCTGGTGACCGGAGCCGGACGAGTGATGCTCGATCCGTTCGTGCTGGAGGACCTGGAGGTGAGCGCGGTGGGTGACCTCGACGTGCCGCTGGTCGGGCGCCTCTCCGGGATCGACGCGCGCCTGACGCGACGCGGCTCGGGCACTCCGCACCTCGTCGTCGACGGCACGCTCGGTTCGCCCTTCCGGATCGAGGGCACCCTGGACCCCTTCGACCTCAGAGCCGTAGGTCGCGAGCTACAGCTCGCGGTGCCGTACATGTTCGTGGGCGCCTCTACCCTGGACGCCGACCTCCGCGCGCGCCTCGACGAGGGGCTGATCCTCTCGGGCACGCTCAACGCCAGGGACGTGCGCATCGACCTCGGCGCCCGAGCCCCGCTGCTGCTCGAGCAGCCCGAACCCCTCTCCCCCGCGGAGCGAACCGCGCGCCGCGCCGCCCTGGAGCTGGTGGTGTTCGACCGCCTGCGTCTGGTGGCGCCCCAGCGCGTGACGCTCTCGGAGACCTTCGGTAGCGCCGAGGCCGGCTTCGACCTGACGCTCAGCGGTAACGCGGCCGAGCCCCGCCTCGAGGGAGCCGCCAGCGCCCTGCGCGGCACCTTCCGCTTCTCCGGGCGGGACTTCGAGCTCGTGCGCGGCGAGGCGCTCTTCGAACCGACGAGGGGAGTGCTGCCGCGCGTGCGCGTAGAGGCGCGCAGCGTGTTCGAGAAGGCCCGCGCGCTGCCGGCCGGCAGCTCCCTGAGCTTCGTGGCCCCGCCCGGCCCGCGTTTCGAGGTAACGCTCGCCTTCGACGCCGACGTGCTCACCGACGCCAGCGGCGAACTCAGCTTCGACATCGTGCCGACGCTGAGCAGCGACGCGGTGGTGGAGGCGCCGGTGAACGCCAACGGCTTCACCAGCGGCCCGCGCTCGCTCACCGAGCTGGAGATCTTGGGCCTCATCGCACTTGGCCGCCTCGAGCCCGGCGGGGGAGGCGCCTTCGCGGGAGCCGTGGCGCAGAGCGCGCTCGACACCGCCGTGGACCTGCTGGTGGTGTCGGAGCTGCAGGCGGCACTCTCGGACGCGCTAGGCATCGACCTCGTCGAGATTCGCACCAGCGCGCTCACCGACCTGCTGGGGGGCGCGAGCGACCCGTTCAGCGTCTCGCTCCGCTTCGGCGGTTACCTCTCGGACGAGCTCTTCGCCTCCTATCGAGTGGGGACCTTCGACGACGCCGAGCGGGCCTTCGCGTTCACGAACGAGCTGATGCTCACCTACGACCTGGGGCCGGTCGCGCTGGACCTCTCCGGGCGCCTCGACTTCCCCACTGCCGGGGCGGGCCAACCGGTGCCGGGCGTGTCGGCCTCGCTTCGCTACGGCATCAGCCGCTCGCTGGCGCTCGAGACGGGCATCGAGATCCGCAGCGACAGTCAGACGGCGCGCCTGGGTGTCACCCTGCGCTGGTGAAGCGGCTGGTATCGTCTTAGCGCGTGGGCCGCGCCCACAGGAGGACCCCATGGCCGACCTGCAACACGACACCTCGATCGTGCTCCGCCTGCCGCTGACGAACCCGATCGTCAACGCCTCACCAGCCGCTCTCTACGAGCACGCGCTCGTGCGAGGCGAGGCGATGCTCGCGGCGAGCGGCCAGCTGGTCGCGGACACCGGGAAGTTCACGGGGCGCTCGCCGAAGGACAAGTACATCGTGCGCGACGCCGTCAGCGAGGACACGGTGGACTGGGGTCCGGTCAACCAGCCGATGGACCCCGACGCCTTCCAGCGTCTGCAGGAGATCATGTTCGACGCCGCCGCCGAGAAGCAGCTTTTCGTGCAGGACCTCTTCGTCGGGAGCGACTCGAACCTTCAGATCCCCGTGCGCATCGTGACCGAGAAGGCCTGGCACTCCCTGTTCGTGCGGAACCTCTTCATCACCGAAGGGGCGCCCGAGGCGAGTGAACGCCGCGGCTGGACGGTCCTGAACCTCCCCAGCGTCCGCGCGCACACCGCTCGGCACGGCACGCGCGGCACCACCGCCGTCGCCGTCGATTTCCGCAGCCGCCTCGTGCTGATCGCTAACACGGAGTACGCGGGCGAGGTGAAGAAGTCGATCTTCTCGGTGCTGAACTACGAGCTGCCCGGCAAGGGCGTGCTGCCCATGCACTGCTCGGCCAACACAGGCGAAGAGGGCGACGTCGCGCTCTTCTTCGGCCTCTCCGGGACCGGCAAGACCACCCTCTCGGCCGACCCCAACCGCACGCGCATCGGCGACGACGAGCACGGCTGGTCGGACGACGGGGTCTTCAACTTCGAGGGGGGCTGCTACGCCAAGGCGATAGGCCTGACGCCCGAGAGCGAGCCCGAGATCTACGCCGCCTCCACCCGCTTCGGGGCGGTGCTCGAGAACGTCGTGCTGGACCCCGAGACGCGCCGCGCAGACTTCTTCGACGCTCACAAGACCGAGAACACGCGCGTGGCCTACCCGCTCCACTTCATCCCCAACGCGAGCACCAGCGGGCGCGGCGGGCACCCCAGCAACGTCGTGTTCCTCAC
>SKSV01000275.1 GCA_007122815.1 Trueperaceae bacterium
CGTCGAGAAGTGCACCTTCTGCCACCACCGCGTGCAGGCCGGCGAGCTGCCGCGCTGCGTCGAGGTCTGCCCCGCGGTCGCCCGTACCTTCGGTGACCTGGACGACCCCAACAGCGACGTCTCGCGGCTGCTGCGCGAGAACGAGCACTTCGTCCTCAAGCCCGAGGCGGGCACCAACCCGAAGGTCTTCTACCTCCAGCAGTTCGATCAGAAGAGCGCCTGAGCAGCTAAGACCTCACAACGCGCGGCCGACCCACCGAACCGGTCGGCCGCGCACCGAAGCGAGGCGCAAGCCAGCCAGCGCCTCAGTCCCGCACCAGGAGCCCAAGCTTGACCGACTTCGAACTCCGCGAGCGCGTCCGAAGCTCGACCTACTACCACCTCGCGCGCCTCTTCGAGCTTCCCGGGCCCTTCCTCCGCGAGGAGCGAGTCCTCGAGGCGCTCCACACCGCCCTCGAGGCGGTGAACCCGGCCGCTGCCGAGCACACCGCCGCGCTCTCCGGAGCCCTGGAGCGCGAGGGCATCGAACGCGTGCGGCGCGAGCACATGAAGCTCTTCGTGGGACCCGAGCAGCTCCTCGCGCCACCGTACGGCTCCGTGTACCTCGACCAGCAGCGCGAACTGATGGGGCCTTCCACGATGGCGGTGGCGAAGCTGTACGCCGAAGCCGGGCTCCGCCAGGCGGACGACCTCAAGGACGCCCCCGACCACGTACGCGTGGAGCTCGACGTCATGCATCTCGTCATCGAAAGGACGCTGGACGCTGTCCACGCCGGCGAGTGGGAGCGCGCAGAGCGGTTGGTGCGCGTGCAGGCCAGCTTGCTGCAGAACCACCTCAGCCGCTGGGTGACGCCCTTCTCGAAGATGATCCGGACGGGCGCCGGCACGGACTTCTACCGGCATGCGGCCGACCTCCTCGAGGCAGTCGTCAAGCAGGAGTTCCTCGAGGACGCCGCGGCGATGATCGACGAGTTCAACGCCCTGAAGACGGCGTCCGCGCAGGACGCGACCGGATCGCCCCCCGGCTGAGCGAACCCTCGACCGCGTGTCGGGCGCCCAGTCACGGAAGGACATCACGTGCTCAACCGCCGCGCCGTAGACGCCTTCCTAGGTGAGGACGAAGTGCCGCGCCTGCGTCCGGCGCGCTGCGTGCGGCGGCGAGACGCCTCGAACGCTTGCCGCGCGTGCCTGCTGGCTTGCCCGCACCAGGTGCTCTGGTTCGGCGCCGACGGCACCTGGCGCCTGCACGCCGCGGCCTGTGACGGCTGCGGGGCATGCGCCTCGGCCTGCCCGAGCCAGGCGATCGACGCGCCAGCTATCGACGAACGGGCGCTGCGGCGCGCCTGGCGAGACGCCGACGTCGTGACGCTAGGCTGCAGTGAGGGACGCGCGGACGCATCCGTTCGCCTACCCTGCCTCGCCGGATTGCATCCAGAGCGACTGGCGACAGCGCTGCTCAGGCGCCCTAGCACACCAGTGCGGTTGGACATGTCCGCCTGCGGAGGCTGCGCCAAGCGCGCCCTGCGAGGCGTGATCAGGGCCCAAGTGAGCCGGGCCCTACGCTACGTCCGGGCGCTCGGCGTCGTACCAGACGTGCGCGTGGTGGACGGTGGGGTGAGCGACGAAGGTGGTGGGGCAGGAGCGGCGCGGCCGCTGAGCCGCCGCGACCTGTTCCAGCTCGCCCGCACGCGCGGCTCGGACCTCGTGGCTCGCGGCCTCGCCGCCGGCGACGGAGTCGACCCGGGTCCAGCGCTCCCGCATGCGGTCTGCCGCTCCCGGGCGCGTTCTTCGTCGACTGGGAGGTCACCGACGCGTGCGACGGTTGCCGCGCGGCCGAGGGACCGCGTTGCGTCGGCGCCTGCCCGAACGGAGCCTGGAGGCTAGGCGGCGCCGGGACCGAGAGCGTCCTCTCGCACGACGCCTCACGCTGCAGCGCTTGCGGCGCCTGTACGCTCGCGTGCCCGCAGGCTGCCCTGGAGGCACGGCCCGCGCCCGTGACCGCAGACGCCGGACGGCTCGCCAAGCGGCGCTTCCCGCGCAGCCGTTGCCGCGCCTGCCGACAGCGGGCAGCTCGAGGAGCCGACGGTCTCTGCAATAACTGTCGTAAACGTCGAGGTCTGCTGACATCGCTGCCGCCGCGCGGCGCCCCTACGGCGTCGTGAAGGTTCCTCGCTAGGAGCCAACGTCCTCAGCATCGGGTAACATCGCTTCACTATGGAAGCAGGGGTGCGGCTGCTCGGCCGTCCCGCGGCGCGCGTCGGGGGAGGCTGGATGCCGTTGCGTCCGGGCAGGCCAGAGGCTGTGCTGGCGTTCCTGGCGCGCCGGAGCGGCCCGGTGCGGCGCGCGGAGGTCGCGTCGGTGCTGTGGCCCGACGCGGACGAGACCAGGGCATCCGGGAGCTTGCGCCAGGCACTGAGGGCGCTGTCGCAGGGGCCATTCGGTCAGCTCCTGGGGCGCGATCGCTCGCGCGTGTGGTCGCGGGTAGACAGCGACGTGCCCAGGTTCGAGGCGGCGCTGCGTGACGGCCGCTGGCGGGACGCACTCGAGGCTTACCGGGGGGAGTTCCTGGAGGGGTTCGAGCTGGACGACGCCGGCGAGTTCGGCTCCTGGGTGGAGAGCGAGAGGGCGGCGACCGCCGAGCGTTGGAGGCACGCCTGCGTCGAGTTGATCGAGGAGGCCCACGCCCGCGCGGACCACCTCGAGGCTCTGAGGCTCAGCGACGTGGTGGTGAGGGCTGACCCGCTCGACGAGGTGGTGCTCAGGCTGGGGTTGCGAGCCGCCGCTGGCCTCGCTGACCGGGTGGGTGCGCGCCGACGTTTCGAGGCGTTCCGGTCGGCGCTCGAGCGTGAGGTCGGCATGCAGCCCGAAGCGGCCACGCTCGCCATGGCCGAGGCGGCCGCCGCGCCCGAACTGCGCGGTGGAGCCGCCGAGCCAGCGGACCACCGCGCCATCGGGGAGTCGCCGGTGACCGCAGGAGTGTCACCTGAGCTCGTCCTGCGCGGTGCTGAGCGACGGGTGGTCGGCCGCGACGCCGCCCTGGCGGAGCTCTTCGAGGTCCTCGTGCGCAAGGAGGCGCCGTTGGTCACGCTGCTGGCGCCGGGCGGCATGGGCAAGACGACGCTCGCGGCGGCGTTCGGTGAAGCGTCTGCCGAGCACTTCCCGGACGGCGTGGTGAGCGTGAACCTCGAGGGCGTGCACGACCCGCACCTCGTCCCGGCTGCGGTGGCCGAGGCGGCAGGTGTCCAGCCTGCGCCCCACCTCCCCTTGACCGGCCAGTTGGTCGCCGCGCTCACGCCAAGACGATCGCTGCTCGTCCTCGACGCGTTCGAGCGGCACCTGGAGGCGGTGCCCCTCGTCGACGCGCTGGTCCGCGCCAGAGGACCCCTGCGGGTTCTGGTCACCTCGCGGCAACGGTTGCGGCACTCGCTCGAGACGGTTCTGGACGTCGCACCGCTCGCAACACTGCCCGAGGGCCGCAGCGCAGGCGTATCGGTTCGTGACGCTCCCAGCGACGCCGCCAGGCTCTTCCTCCTGAATGCCGCACACCGCGCGGCCTGGCCAGCCAAGACCGCTGACGACATGGCGATCGTGGAGAGGGTCTGCCGGAAGCTAGGCGGTTCTCCGCTGGCGATCGGGCTGGCGGCGGCGTGGGCCGACCTGATGCCGCTCGACGAGCTCGAACGCTCGGTCGAACGAGGCTGGGAGCTGTTGACGAGCGACGTGGTGGACCAGGCGCCGCGCCACGCAGACGTGCAGTCGATCGTGGCCGAGACCTGGCGCCAGCTCGACGCGGAGGATCGAGCGGCTTGGGCACGCCTCTCGGTCATGCCCGGCACCTTGGACGCGGCCGTCGCGGCCGAAGTCGCCGGCACCGGTTGGCGTGGCTTGCGGCGCTTGCTCGACCGCGCGGTGCTGCGCCGCGTCGACGGCCGGCTGGAGATGCACGCCCTGCTCGCGCTCTACGGACGCGAGCAGGCGAACCTCAGCGGCGAGGACTCGCGCGCCTGGGACGCGGCCACCACGGTGTGGCGTGAGCGCGCCGGCACCGAGGTGGACCCGGTGACGGGACGCTACCGACGCCTGGCTGGGGACGACCTGAGCCAAGCGGTCGGGGTCTGGCGGAGAGCGCTGGAGCTGCGCGACTGGAGAACTATCGGGACGCTGCTCAGCGCGGTGCTGCGTGGGCTCCGCCGGACTGCCAGGTACCGCGAGGCGAGGAGCCTGATCGACACCACCTCGGAGGCGCTCGAGCGCTCCCGGGGCGCGGCGCGGGACGTGGTGATGGCCAGGCTCCTAACGCGCCAACGAGCTCCCGACTCAGCTGCCCGCAGGGCCAACGCTCATCGCGCGCTGGAGCTGGCCGATCGCCGCGGAGAGGACCTCGCGCGCGCCGAGGCGCTATGCGCCCTGCTCGCCTGCGAAGCGGGTGATGACGACGGTGAGCGCTTCGAGCAGGCGCGTGCCGCACGTGAGGCGGCGGGCGACCTGGTGGGGCTCGCCGAGATGCTCGCGGATCGCTCCTTCGAGCTTGCGGTACTGGGTTGGGACGCAGCGTCCGTGGCGCTGGCGGAGGAGTCCGCGGCTATCAGCCGGCGCATCGGCGACCGCCTAGGTGAGGCGCACGCGATCGACACCGGCATCACGGTGCCGCTCATGCACGGAGACGCCGACAACGTGAGGCGCGGTATCGCCGAGGCCGCCGCCCTGTTCGAGCAGGAGCGTGGGAGCCAGCTCTCGGTGATCACGCTCGCCACGGAGGCCTGGCTGTCGACCGTGCTCGACGACTACGAGCGGGCTCAACGCTACGCGGAGGCCTTCGTGGAGGCCAACGCCGCCTACGTCGAGGACGTCAGCGGCTTCGAGGCCACCATGTTCATCGTCCACGCCGACCATGAGGGCGACCACGAGGCTGTCCTTCGCTACGGCCGCAGGATACTTGAGCACCGCGATCCTGGCGATCGCCCGCATCCGATCGCCACTATCACCCACGGTTACATGGTCAACGCGCACCTGGCGCGCAGAGAGTTCGATGACGCCCTAGCGCACGCGCGCGCGCTCCTGGACGCAGCCCGCGTGTTGCGGGGACCGCGCGTGCTCGCGTGGGCAATCGCTGCCTGCGGACGAACGGCCGTGGCGATGGGCGAACACGAGCTCGGCCTGGACCTGCTGCGTGAGGCGTGGCGTCAACCAGCCTTCGACAGGCGACCGCGCCACGAACTGCTCCGCTGGCTGCAGCGTCACGGGGTCGACGCGGAGGCCGTGACCTCCGCGGCCGAGCAACCTCACGCGGAGCTGAGCGTTGCCATGGCACGGGCAGTAGCCGCCTGCGAGCACCTAGGCAGTCGTGTCGTTTCTCGAGGTCTCAGGCTGCTCGGACGCTGAAGTGCGCGGGCGACGACACTCGTTTGCAGCGTTCACACGTGCATATCCATACACTCATGCTAACGTGCGCGGCGTTCGGTGAAGCGACCGGGTCGACGTGTCGTCGACCGCGTGGAGCACAATGCGTCGGTGGGCACCGACAGATCTTGGGGGGCCGTGGGAAAGGGGGTTGCGGCTGCCGAACCGTGCCGACGCCCCTATCGCGCTCGACCCGCTCGATCCAATTGATCGCGTTGTAACGGAGGCAAGATATGCGCTCGTGTATTCGTGCGGCTTCTCGAATGTTCCTGACGATCGTGATCACTTCCATGCTCACGGCCGCGGTGGCCCAAGCCGGCACCACCCACCATGCCGATTACGCTATCCGTGGCTTCGAGTTCGTGGGCCCCTCGACGCTGCCCGCGGGCATGACGACCCTACGGATCACCAACGAGACCGACCGCGACGACGACATCGTCGCACTCATCACGCTCGGCGGAGGACGTACCCTCGACGCGTTCTTCGAGACGATGGGCGCCCTCATGTCGGGTGAACTGCTCGTCACGCCGGAGTGGATCCACTTCACCGGGGGCACCCCCATCGGCGTCGACGACAGCCGGAGCTACACCACCTTCCTCGCTCCGGGAACGTACTACCTCCTTTCGATCGGAGCCGACGAGGAGGGACCGTTCGCGGCCCGCGGTCTGCTCCTCCCGATCGAGGTCGAGGCGCCGCATGTCGACTTCGATGCGACCGTGACTCTCCTCGATTACGAGTTCGTGTTCGACGGCGACCTCGTGGCCGGCCCGCAGATCCTGCGTGTCCACAACGGCGCCAACCAGCCGCACGAGATGATCATGTTCCCGCTGCCGCCGGGTATGTCGCTCGACGACATGTTGCACGCGATGATGGAGGGTGATGACGAAGGCGGACCCCCAGGAGCCATGGTGCAGGGCATCTGGGCGGTCGATCCCGGGGTGACGGTGTACGTGAGCGTCGACCTCGTTTCGGGTACGTACGGCATCCTCTGCTTCATCCCAGACGCCGACGGACCACACTTCCTGTCGGGCATGGCCGCCGAAGTGGTCGTCCAAGACGTCCGTTGACGCTGCGCGACGCCAATGAGGGCCACGGAAGTGCGCGTGCGCTGACCACGAATCGACCCAGCGTGACCGTCACAACCGTGACGGTCACGCTCTGGTTCACGCTGATGGCAGTGTTCGCTCCTGGGTTCGCGCGTGACGCTGCCGTGGGCCCACCAGACGCCGTGTTCCACCTCTACGCGACGGACGGCCTCCACGTCACCGCGGACGGGCGCGAGCTCTACGTGTGGGGCTACTCACTCGAGCCGATCGCCGGGACGGCGACCCTGCCCGGACCCGCGCTCGCAGTTCGTGAGGGAGACGTGGTCGAGCTCCACCTCACCAACCTGGGACCGAGCGAGCCTGGCGTCCACCCGTTCCCGCACACCGTCCACCTGCACGGCCTCGACGTCGACCAGGCGAACGACGGTGTACCGGAGACCGGTCGCGTCGCCCGAGTCGGCGAGACCATCACGTACAGGTTCCGAGCGACGCACGCGGGCACGTATTGGTACCACTGCCACGTCGACACCGTCGAGCACCTGACGATGGGCATGTACGGTGCTCTGATCGTGCATCCGGTCGACGGACCCGGCAGTGCGTGGAGCGACGGTCCGACCTACGATCGGGCGTACACGCTGCTGCTCAGCGAGGTCGATCCAGTTTGGGCGGACACCGTCCGTGCGGATCGCACACCCGACCGCACCCGCTTCGATCCGCGCTACTTCTTCATCAACGGACGCTCGTACCCCGAGACGCTCGACCACCCTGACACGCACCTAGTCGGCCACCTCGGCGATAGAGTCCTAGTGCGGTTGATCAACGCCGGTTACCAGTGGCGCGCTATGCACCTGCACGGCTTCCACTTCGAGATCGTGGCAACGGACGGTCGACCCTTGGCGCAGCCGTACCTCAAGGACACGCTCAGCATCGGTCCCGGCGAGCGCTACGACCTCCTCGTCACCCTCGACCAGCTCGGTGCCTACCCCTTCCACAGCCACGCAGTCATCGACAACCTGAACGACGGCGCCTACCCGGGCGGCATTCACACGATGGTGACGGTGGTGCCTCCTGGTGCATCCCTCGAGTCGGCGATGCATGCCGCGCACGGATCCGCCGACGGTGGCCACGATGAAGCGGCACCGCCGACAACGCCCTCCCCGAAGACGGACGGGCCAGCGGACGCCGATACTGCGGCCCGATCAAGTGTTCCGAGCCGCTTCGGCTTCCCGCTTCGCCGGTCGGTGCCGCCACACGATGGTGCGTCGACCACTGGGACGCTCGCTGCGCCGGCGGGCGACGTCGTGATCGAACTCCGCGACGATCGCTTCCACCCCGAACATGTCGTCGTTCCGGTCGGCACCACGGTGGCCTGGGTGAACCACGACCCGCGGACCCACACACTCGACGCACCCGCCTTCGGGAGCGTCGACCTACGCCGGGACGAATCCTGGAGCTACACGTTCACGGAGCCCGGAACGTACGCGTACACGTGCGTGAACCACCGCGGGATGTCGGGAGTCGTCACGGTCCGGTGACCGCCGACCCCCGATCACCTCGCGGCTGTTCTTCGTCACCATGGTGCTCTCGGCCGTCCTGGCCTGGAGGCAATCGCAGCGGCCGCCTTTGGGGCTGAGGCCCGTGGCGCCGCTTCGCGTGAGGTCTGCCGTCGGTCCATCAGGTCTCGCGTGACGGTCGTGTCGTTACATAGCGGCACATCACGTTCGGTTCACGCTCCCCCGCCTAGCCTCACGGCGGAGGGAGACGCGGATCAAGCGGATGACGACGAGCAGCACACGGTCCTAGGAGACGGGAGCACCCATGGCACCGCTCAGGACGAGGCACCCAGTACCCAGCGCCGCGCGAGCACGGACCAGGAGCGCGAGAGCGGTGTCGCGTCGTCGTGTGGGTTCAGGGATGCCCGTGCTCGGGCCGCATCACGGCATAAAGCTGTTCGGAGAGCCGGCGGTACTCGTCGGTGACGACTGGATCTTGCTCAAGCCGGGCAAGCTCGGTGCCGTGGTCTCGTACGCGGCTCACCGCGGTTCACCGGTGCGGCGCGCCGAGCTAGCGGCGCTGCTTTGGCCCGAGCTCGACGAGCGTCGCGCGCACGCAAACCTCCGGCAGCTGCTGCGCAGTCTCGTCACGGGACCCATCAGCGGCTGCCTGGACCGAGACCGCGACACCGTGCGCGCGAGCGTAGCGAGCGACGTGAGGTTGTTCGACCGCGCCGTCGAAGAGGCGCGCTGGGCTGACGCCGTCGCCTTGTACGATGGGCCTCTCCTGGACGGCTTCGACACCGTGCAGGCAGGTGAGTTCGGCTCGTGGTTGTCCAGTGAGCGAGCCGCAGCCGAGGTCCGTTGGCGGCAGGCTTGCCTGGCGCTGCTCGAACCGGCCGATGCCGGAGCTTGGCCTCCGAACGCGGCGATCCTGGTCGAGCGACTGCTGCGCTCGGACCATCTCGACGAGGTCGCGGTAAGGCTCGCCATGAAGGCCGCGCTGGCTAGAGGAGACACGGTGGCGGCGCGGCAACAGTTCGAGCGGTTCCGGGCCGCCCTCGAGAGCGAGCTGGGCTTGGAGCCGGAGGCGGCCACGTTGGAGATCGCCGAGCGGATCACGAAGCTCGGCGGTGTGATTGAGACGGGGGAACTCGAGTTCGGGACGCCGCCACCATCGCGGCACACTCTGGCGATGAAGCCGGAGCAAGGGCTGCCCCGGTTTCCGGGCCGGCAGCGTGTGATCGGGCGGAGTGAGGTGCTGGGCGAGCTCTGGGCCCTGCTGAGTCGAGACGACGTGAGGTTGTTGACCCTGCTGGCGCCGGGTGGCATGGGTAAGACCACCATCGCGGGCTTGCTGTCCGAGGAAGCGGAGGCTGTCCTGCCGGACGGGTCCTTCGCGGTCGCGCTCGAGGGGGTCGAAGGTCCGGAGGCGGTGGCACCCGCGCTGGCCGCGGCCGTCGGCATCACCCTCAGCCCGCGTGACACCGCCTTCTCCCAGGTCGTGGCAACCCTGGCGCAGCGCCGCGCGCTGGTGGTACTCGACGGCTTCGAGGAGCACCTTGACGAGGTGCCCGTCGTGGACGCCTTGATGCGAGCCTGCCCGCGAATCAAGCTCGTGGTGACGTCCAGGACGAGGTTGCGCCTCTCACTCGAGACGGTCTACGAGGTGGGCCCGATAGCGACCGCGACCGAGCGCGAGGAGGCCTGGCTGGAGCGGAGCGAACCCAGCGATGCCGCCAAGCTGTTCCTGCGGGCCGCGGCCCGCAGTGGCAGTCCCATGGCACCGACCCTCGACGAGCTGGCCGTCGTCGAGCGCATCTGCAACGCGGTGGGCGGGAGTCCGCTCGCGATCGAGCTGGTAGCGGCTTGGATGGACGTGCTCAGCCTCTCCGAGGTGGAGCGTCAGGTGCAGGTCTCGTGGGAGCTCCTGCGCTCCGAGGAGGTGGACAGGCCGCCTCGTCAAGGTGACCTGCAGGCCACCCTGGAGCGCACGTGGCGCCAGCTCGACCCCGAAGACCAGGCCGCGTGGGCCCGGTTGGCCGTCTTGCCGGGCAGCGTTGACCGGTCGTTGGCGGCTGCGGTGGCGGGGAGCGGTTGGCGCGGCCTCCGCAGGCTCGTCGACCGTTCGCTCCTCAGGCACGGAGGCGAGCGCTTGGAGATGCACGCGTTGGTCGCGAGGTACGGGCAGGAGCGCGCAGCGGAGGAGGGTTGGCACGAGGAAGCGTGGGAAACCGCGCTGCTGACCTTGCGTGAGCGTATCGCGCTCGAGGTCGAACCCCGCACCGGCGAGCTCCGCAGGCTCCACGAGCACGACCTGGATCAGGCCCTCGGGATCTGGCGGTGGGCGCTCGTCCGCCGTCGCTGGAGCGACGTCGCCGACATGGCGTTCGGGTTGTGCCGAGCGCTCGAGCGCGCTGCCCGCACTCGCGACCTCGAAGAGGCCGTGACGAACGCCATCGCTAGTCTGCACAGGGCCCGTGGCCGCAACCGCGAATCGGCACTGGCACGACTGCTCCCGTTCGCGCGCGCCACGCCTGCCGAAGCGTTGGCGAACGCGCAAAGCGCGCTGGTGCTAGCCGAGGAGTGCGGTGACGAGCACGCCGCGGCCTGTGCCACGGCCGCGCTGTTGCGCGCGGAGCCCGAGCGCGAGCCAGCCGCCCGCTTCGCTCACGCACGCGCGGCCTTCGAGAGCGTCGGTGACTCGGTTGGCCTCGCCACCTTGCTGCTCGATCACGGTGACACCCTGGTGAAGATCGGACGCGCCGAGCCCGGAGGCGAGCTGCTCCGCGAGGCGTTGACCCTGTGCGAGCGCCTAGCTGATGAACTCGGGCAAGCCAGGGCGCGCGAGGCGCTCGCCGAGAAGAACAGCCCGGCTTAGCGGGTTCGCTGGGCGGCTGGGCCGCGCGTCGAGTAGTCTCTGTTCACCATGGAGGCTGTCGTCCGGTTGCTCGGCCCACCCGAGGTACGCATGGGGCGCTCCTCGTTGGCGTTGCGGCCCGCGAAACCGAACGCAGTGCTCGCCTACCTCGCCCATCGCGGGAGCCCGGTCAGGCGCTCCGAGTTGGCAGCGCTCTTGTGGCCAGAAGGTAGCGGCGCCCAGGCCAACGCGAGCCTCCGCCAAGCGCTTCACTCGCTGGCCACCGGGCCCTTCGGAGGGCTGCTGGAACGCGACCAGCTCACCGCGGGCCTCCGAGCCGGTTGCGACATGGTCGAGTTCAGACGGGCCCTCGACGAAGGCCGCTGGACTGACGCCTTCGCCACGTACCGCGGGGCGTTCATGGAGGGGTTCGAGCTCGACGGCGCCGACGAGTTCGGCTCGTGGCTGGTGAGCGAGCGCAATGCGCTAGGCGAGAGTTGGCGGACCGCTTGCCGCGCCCTGCTGGCGGAGGCGGAACGAGAGGAGCGCTTCAGCGAGGCACTACACTACGCCGACCTGCTTGTGCGAGCCGATCCCCTCGACGAGGGAGCCGTGCGCGAGGCCATGCGTGCGTCCGCCGCCGCCGGTGACCTTCGTGGCGCGACCCGACGATACGAGAGGTTGCGAGACATCCTGCTCGAGGAGGTTGGCGTGGAGCCTGAGCCAGCAACCGCCAGGCTGCTGGAGACGCTGCGGGCCGAGCCTAGCGAGCGTCGGTCCCCAGCGGTCTCGGACGCTGGGGCGCTCGCTTCACCTGTGGAGACAGAGCCGTACAGGTCCCGCCGGGCGGAGTCGCGGGCGCTCTCAGGGCGCCTCCTCAGCGCGCTGGCGCCGCGCATCACCTCTCGTCGGCATGTCATAGGTCGTGAGCAGAGCCTCGCCGAGCTCGCGGCGCTGGTGCGACGCGACGACGTTCGCCTCGCGACGCTTCTCGGTCCCGGCGGAGTGGGGAAGAGCGCGCTCGCAGCAGCGCTCGTCGGCGACATCGAGCGAGGTTTCCCCGACGGCGTACTGGCGGTCCCGCTCGAGGGGCTGGAAGGGGCCGACTCGGTCGCGTTGGCGGTGGCAGGAGCGGGGGGCGTGAGGGTGGCCGCCGGTGCGCCCGTGGTCCCGCAGGTGGCGCTGGCGCTCGGAAGCCGCCGCGCGCTTCTGGTGCTCGACGGCTTCGAACCGCACCTGGAAGAGGCCTCGACCGTCGAGGCCCTTCTCAACGGTGGCAGCGAGCTGAAGGTCGTGGTGACGTCCCGGGCCCGCCTGCGCCTCTCTAGCGAGGTCGTGGTCGAGGTCGCGCCTCTCCGGACGCGCGCCCGCGGCCTGGAGGAGGTCTCTCACGCCGAGGAGACCTTCGGGGGCGAACTCGAGCTTGTCGGTGCCGAGCCGAGCGACGCGGCGAGGTTGTTCCTGCGCGCGGCCGCCAGGCGCACGGCGGTCTCCGGTCCCGAGCGGTTCGACTTGGCTGGCGTCGAGCGCGTCGTAACGATGCTCGGCGGCAACCCGTTGGCGCTCGAGCTCGCCGCCGCCTGGGTCGACGTGCTGGGAGTGGACGGGCTCGAGCAGCATCTGTGCTCCTCGTGGGAGCCGCTGAGCAGCTACGACCTGGATCGCGCGGAGCGAGCACGCGACGTTCGCGCCATGATCGACGAGACCTGGCAGCAGCTGTCGCAGGAGGATCGTGCCGCTTGGGCGCGGCTGGCCGTCATGCCGGGAAGCGTCGACAGGACCGTAGCGACCGAGGTGGCTGGCACGGGTTGGCGCGGGTTGCGCCGGCTCCTCGACCGGGCCGTGC
>SKSV01000016.1 GCA_007122815.1 Trueperaceae bacterium
GGATCGTCGGGACTCCCGTCGCCGACCTGCTGTGGTGGATGACCTTGATGCTCCCCCAGGCGCTCGTCCAGGTCGCTCCGATCGCGCTGGTACTAGCGGTGCTGCTGGTGTTCGGGCGGCTGGCGAGCGATCACGAACTGAGCGCCATGCAGGCGGGGGCCGTGCCGCTGCGGCGCGTGGCGTTGGTCTTCGTGGGTCTCGGCTTGTGCGCCGGCGCCGCCTCGCTGGCGGTCAGCCAGTGGGTGGTGCCGAGCGCGAACCTCAGCGTCGTCGACCTCTACTGGCGTCTCACCGCGGACCGCTCGGGGCTCTTCCGGCTCGTCGGCCAGCAGCTGCCCGTCACCGACCTCTCGCTGACCTTCGGTTCGGTCTCGCGCGACGGGCGCCTGAGCGACGTGCGCATCGAGCGCTGGGACGCAGACGTCCTGACCTTGGTGCGCGCCGAGAGCGGCCGCTTCGAGGACGACGCGCTGCTGCTCTACGGTCACCGCACCCAGCGCCTGGACCTCAGCGCCCTTGACGACCCGGGCGAGGCAGAGGCGACGCTGCGCGCCCTCGTGCGCCTCGACGCGCGCGCGGCCGATCCCGAGGCGCCGCTCGAGGTGGTGGTGTCGCTCTCGGAGCAGGAGCTCATCGCGCGCTTCAGCGGCGGAGGGTTCGAGGACGCGCGCTCGCTCTCGGCGCTGCGCGCGGATGCGGCCGACACGAGCCTGAACCTGTCGCAACGTCGCCAGGCCGCGGTGCTGCTGCAGCGCAAGCTGGCGGAGTCCGTCGCGAACCTCACGCTCTTGTTGGTGGCGGTGCCGCTCTCGGTCGGTTACGCGCGCTCGCGCGGCGTCGCCTTCGGCCTGTCGCTCGTGGTGACCCTGGCGTGGTACCTGCTGCTCACCTTCGGGCAGCTCTTCGCCCAGACCGGCGTGGTTCCGGTCTGGCTGGGGCCGTGGGCGGGAACGATCGGCTTGGCGGCCGTCGGCTCGCTGATGCTGTTGCGCCTGAGAGCCGCCTGAGAGGAACTTCTCAGGACTTATCGCGATGCTAGACTTCCAGGTCGAGATGCAGCCCCTGCTGGCTAGCCTGCAAGAGCAGACCTCCTACCTACCGGCGCCCGATCGCGAGCGGATCAGCGACGCTTTCGGGGTGGCGGAGGAGGCCCACCGGGGTGTGCAGCGCAGGTCGGGCGAGCCCTACATCACGCACCCGGTTGCGGTGACCGCGCTGCTCGCGGAGATGCATCTCGACGCCGACGCGCTCGTCGCCGGCCTGCTGCACGACACCGTCGAGGACACGAAGCTGACGCTCGACGAGATCGAAGAGCGTTTCGGCGCCACGGTGCGGCGCATCGTCGAGGGCGAGACCAAGATCAGCAAGCTCGCCGTGCGGGTGTACGAGGACGAGCAGGCCGAGAACCTGCGCCAGATGCTCCTGGCGATGGTCAGCGACGTGCGCATCATCCTCGTCAAGCTCGCCGACCGCCTGCACAACATGCGCACGCTCGGCTCGATGCCGGTCGCGAAGCAGCAGCGGATCGCGCGCGAGACGATCGAGATCTTCGCTCCGCTCGCGCACCGCCTGGGCATCAACCACATCAAGAGCGAGCTCGAGGACCTCGCTTTCAGCTACCTGGAGCCCGAGCGCTACCGGCAACTGCAGCGCCAGGTGCGCATGCGCCACAACGAGCGCGAGACGTACGTGCAGGAGTCCATAGACCTGCTCGCCTCGCGCCTCGCGGCCGAGGGGCTTCGCTACGACCTCTCGGGCCGCAGCAAGCACCTCTACAGCATCTACCGCAAGATGGAGCGCGACGGCAAGCACCTCGACCAGATCTTCGACCTCATGGCGATCCGCGTCATCCTCGACACGCCGGGCGCGTCGCGGGTGGAGACCGGGGCTCCTTTCGACCTCACGGGCGACGAGACCGAGAAGGCGGTCTGCTACCGCGCCCTCGGCATAGTCCACAGCCTCTGGACGCCGATCCCCGGTCGCTTCAAGGACTACGTCGCGGTGCCCAAGCCCAACGGCTACCAGTCGCTGCACACGACCGTGATCGGGCTGCTCGGGCAACCCATCGAGGTGCAGATCCGCACGCGCCGCATGCACGAGGTGGCGGAGTTCGGGGTGGCGGCGCACTGGGCCTACAAGCAGGGGATAGACGACGTAGCGGAGGTTCAGAAGCGCCTGGCGTGGATGCAGCAGCTGCTCGACGTGGACACCAGTGTGGAGTCGGCGGGCGCCTTCATCGACGTCGTGAAGAGCGACCTCCTCGCGGAGCGCGTGCTGGTCTTCACGCCCGCGGGCGACGTCGTCAACCTGCCGCGCGGCTCCACCCCCATCGACTTCGCTTACCAAGTGCACACCGAGGTCGGGCATCGCTGCATAGGCTCGCGCGTGAACGGCGAGATCGTCCCGCTCACCTACAAGCTGCAGACCGGCGACAGGGTCGAGATCCTCACGAACCGCTCCCACCAGTACGGTCCGTCGTCCGACTGGCTGAGCATCGCCGCCACACGCTCGGCGCGCCAGAAGATCCGGCACTACTTCCGCCAGCAGGAGCGCGCCGGCCAGATGGAGGTGGGTCGCAAGGCTCTCGAACGGGCGCTGCGTCGACGCGACCTGCCGGTCTCGTCCACGACCACGAGAGCGAAGCTCGAGACGGCGGCGCGAAAGCTCCTGGGAAGCGACGGGTCTGAGGACCTCTTCCTGGCGATCGCCTCGAAGCGCTTGGTCGCGCGTGCGGTGGTCGACTTCCTCGCGCCCCCCTCCAGCGAGCCCACCCCGCAGCCCTCCACCGGGGTGCCGAGCGGCCCCAAGAAGAGCGTCTCCGGAGTGCTGCTGGACGGCATCGACTCGCCTGCGAAGCTGGCGCTGTGTTGCTCGCCGGTGCGCGGGGACGACGTGCTCGGCTACATCACCCGCGGGCGCGGCGTGACTGTGCACCGGGTAGACTGCCCGAACGTGAAGCACCTCATGACATCCGACGAGGAGCGCCTGGTGAACGTCACCTGGGACACGCCGGCTGGCGAGGTCTTCCCGGTCGACTTCGAGATCGTTGGCGTCGACCGCCCGGGCCTCCTGAAGGACGTGTTGGACGTGATCGCCGGCATGAACAAGTCGGCCACGCGGGTCGCCGCAGACGTACAGAGCAGCGTGCAGGCCCGCATACACGTGCGCGTCGAGGTGAAGGACCAGGACGAGATCGAGCACATCAAGTCCAACGTCGCGCGCATCGCCGACGTGACCCGCATCTACCGCGCCCGCCCGGGACTCAAGGCGTGAGCGGCGCGCGTCAGGCGAAGCGGCTGCGCGTGGTGGTGGTCTGCACGGGCAACATCTGCCGCTCTCCGACGGCCGAGGTGGTGCTGCGGCGGCGACTCGAGGAAGCCGGCCTGGCCGACCGGGTGAGCGTCGACTCGGCGGGCACTTACGCCGGACACGGTGGGGAGTCGCCCGACCGGCGCGCACGCGACGCGGCGCGGCGGCGTGGCTA
>SKSV01000063.1 GCA_007122815.1 Trueperaceae bacterium
AGCCTCGTGTACCTCTCCGGTGCCCTGCCCCTGGCGATCGACACCTCGCCGTTGGCTCTGGCGTTCACCAGCTTCTTCGTGTACCTGGGCGTCACCCGCTTCGCGCTCGCCGACGCCACGCCGATCGCCCGTGAGCTCGTCTTCGAGCGCATGGAGGATCCCGTGCTCGTGCTCGACACGCAGGGGCGAGTCCTCGACGCGAACGCCGCCGCCTCGCGCTTGCCCGGGCTCGCCGGTGATGACTGGCGCGACCGGCTGCTGACGGACGTCCTCGGGCACCAACTCCAACCGACACCGCGAGACCGCTCTCCCCGCGAGACGATGTACGACGTACCACCGATCGAGCTGGGTGGCCGCACGTACGACCCGCGCGTAGGGAATCTGAGCGACCGGAGGGGTCGAGCGCTCGGCCGGGTGGTGGTGCTGCGCGACGTGACCGAGCAGGCCGACGTGCAGAAGCTCCTCGTGCACCTTGCCACCACCGACGAGCTGACAGGCCTCGCCAACCGGCGCCACTTCCTCGAGCTGGCCGAGCGCATGGTGGCCAGGGCCATACACGACGCCGAGGCGATCTCGCTCATCGTCTACGACCTCGACGACTTCAAGGCCGTGAACGACAGCTTCGGCCATCAGACGGGAGACGCGGTCCTGCGGACGGTGGCCCGTGTCGCGAGGGCCTGCCTGCGACCGACCGACCTGTTGGGGCGCTACGGGGGTGAGGAGTTCGCGGCCTGCCTTCCGAACACCGACTCTCATGCGGCCAAGCTGGTGGCGGAGAGGCTCCGCGCTGCCGTCGACCAGACTCGCACGGTCCGCGACGGTGTCCCCTCCGAGGTGACCGCGAGCGTGGGTGCTTGTACCCTCGAGGCGGGTACCAGCGCGCGGCTCGACACGTTGTTGGGCAGGGCGGACGCAGCTCAGTACGAAGCCAAGCGGTTGGGCGGAGATCGCGTCGTGTCCGTGGTCATCCCGACCGGCTGAAGGGCTAGCCTCGCCCATGCACTTCGATCGGTCCGGTCGAGACGGTTCCTGGTCCGCTCGGCGACGGCGTTCAGGGTTCTATGGGCAGACCTGCCGCTTCCCAGGCGAGCATGCCGCCCTCGACGTTGCGCACGTCCTCGAAGCCCGCCCCCACCAGGGTCTCGGCGGCAACGGCCGAGCGGTTCCCGGAGCGGCAGATCACGTACACCGTGTCCGCCTCGCCGAACTCTCCGGAGCGCGCCGCCACGCTCGCCAGGGGTACGAGCACGCTGCCCGGGACACGGCCCTCGGCGAACTCGTGAGGCTCGCGCACGTCGATGACGAGCGCACCGCGCTCAACGGCCGCGTGGAGCTCCTGCACGCTCACGTCGCTGTACTGCGCCGCTGCGGCAGGTTGCGGCCGGGTAAGCACGAACCAGACGACGCCGGCCAACAACACCACAAGACCGAACCAGAAAAGCGGTTGCTTCACCCCATCCGTCATGCCCGAATTTACCCCCTTGGGATATATCCGGTCAATCCCGTCCACGAAGCGCCTTCGGCGTGACGATTCCTACGGCACCCGCTGTCGACGGCGCGTAGCCTTAAGTGCGATACGCTCGTCGCGAAACCCAGAGCGGCGTGACGAGGGACGTGTGCCACCGGGCCAGCCGCGAGGCCGCCGCGGGATCACCCTCTCGATCGGAGGTAGTACGTGATGCAAAGGAGCTTGATCCTCGCCTTGGCGGCGTTGTTGATCACGGCGTGCAGTGCCGAACCGAGGCCCATCCGAGTGGCCGCTGTCTCACCCTATGACGGGGCGACCGGTGTTGCCCCGACGGCACCGATCACCGTCACGTTCGATGGGGACGTCGACGGCGCTACCGTCGCGGGCAAACTCACACTCACACGCAACGCCGCACCCGTCGACGGCGAGGCGCGCTACAACCGCAACCTGCGCGAAGCGAGCTTCGTCCCGGACGCCCCGCTGCCTGACGGCACGTACACGGCGTCCATGACCGGTGAGGTGCGCGGCGCCGCAGGCGAACCCGTGGACGCCGACCGGTCCTGGTCGTTCAGCGTCTCCGCAGCCGCGCAGCCCGAACCACAGCCCCCCGTTGCGACGACCCCGCTACCCCTGCCGACGTTGGCCTTCCTTAGCCCCGCTCCCGGAAAGCGCGCCGCCGGCATCGTCGACGTCGAGGTCGACCTCGAGGCCGCAGCAGGCATCCAGCGAGCGGAGCTGTTCCTCGAGCGAGACGGGAGCTCGGTCAGGGTCGACCGCCTCGAACCATCCCCCGCTGCAGCGCCTGTCGAACGCGCCAGCTTGAGCTCGAGCGTCTCCACGGTCGACTTCGAGGTGGGTGAGTACACCTTCAGAGCGGTGCTCACCGACCGCGCCGGGAACATGGTCGAGCGCGCGCTGGACGTGGTGTTCTTGACCCCGTTCATCATCACCACCCCGGAAGACGGCGACACCATCGGCGGCGGCGGCCGGCAGATAGTGGCCATCACGATCGGTGTCAACGGGACCATAGTTGACGACTACGACGTCACCAGCGTCGACCTCTTCGTCAACGGCGGCACCCTCGCCACGAACGTCAGCGTCGACGCAGACGCCACCTCCACACGCCTCATCGTCTACCCCTGGGACACCGCCGTGTCGACCTCGACGCACCCGGCGGACGTCGCGGGTGACCGCGTGCTGACCGCCCGCGTGAACTTCGTCGACCCGGTTTCGGGTTCTTCGCGCTCGGAGTTCACCCCCGGAGTGTTGCTCAGCTTCGCACCCAACTGAGTGCGTCGGGCGCGCTGCCCTTGCGGCAGCGCGTACCAGTCTCCTCTGGCCTCCTCCGGGCCGCACCGATCGGTGCGGCCCGGTCCTATTGGTGGTGCTGAGCGTGCATGCTGTCAATCTCTAGCGCGCCTAACGCGGGCGCGCGAAGACCTGCGTCCAGTAGTAACCCGCGAGCCCAAGACCGATCTCCTCGTAACCCGGCTCCATGATGTTCGCGCAATGACCTGGGCTATCGAGCCACGCTGCCATGACGCTCTCCGGGGTGAGGTAGTTCCAGGCAATGTTCTCGCCCACCATCCACCAGGTGTAACCGGTGCGGTCAACACGCTGGGGAGGAGTGCTGCCGTCTCGACCCGTGTGGCTGAGATAGCTGTACTGGTACATCTCGTCGCTGTGTCCCTGCGCCGCCTCGGTCAAGCGCGACTCGAGAGCAAGCGGCGCAGCCGGAGCGAAGTATCCGTTCTCCCCGCACGTCTGGCCCTCGGCCCGGGCCTCGTTCACCAGGGTGTGCAATCGCGAGATGGTTGAGGGGTTCGGTGACGAAGGCGGCGGGCTGGGCTCCGGCTCCGGCTCGGGCTCCGGCTCAGGCTCAGGCTCGGGCTCAGGCTCGGGCTCCGGCTCGGGCTCAGGCTCGGGCTCGGGCTCAGGCTCCGGCTCGGGCTCCGGCTCCGGCTCAGGCTCAGGCTCAGGCTCCGGCTCCGGCTCCGAGCATGATCCGGGGACGA
>SKSV01000165.1 GCA_007122815.1 Trueperaceae bacterium
CGAGCACGAAGATGAACACCAGGGCCGAGGTGGCAGCGACGGCGCGGCGCACGAGCGGGAGCACCACGGTGACGAACCCGACGAGCGGCGCTGCGCCCATGGTCCCCGCGGCCTCGGGCAGTTCCTGGTCGAGGCGCGAGAAGGTCGGGTAGAGCGAGAGGATCGCCAACGGCAACGCCACGAAGACGAACGCCAGCACCACCGCCCAGAGCCCTGGGCTCCAAGCCACCGGGGCCTCCATCAGCCCCATCAGCACGAGCAGGTTGGAGACCCCCGAGGTGCGCGAGAGCAGCAGCGACCAAGCGAAGCCGACTATCACCTCGGAGAGCGAGAGCGATGCGAGCACCAGAACCAGGTACGGGACCTGGGAGCGGCGTGGCCGCCGCGTCAGGAGGAAGGTGAACGGCACCGCCACCACCACCGTGATCAAGGTGGCTGCCAGCGCGAGGAGCACCGAGACGCTCAGGCGCTCGAGGTGGAACGCGTCGAGGGCGCGCGCGTAGTTGGAGGTCACGAAGGCGACTTCGAAGAAGCCGGCCTGGATGCGTCGGAAGAAGCCCAGCGCGGCGATGATGCCGAGCGGCACCACGAACAACAAGCCGAGGGTGAGGGTGGGCCAGGCGAGCAGCACGTGCGGCCAAGCGCCACTCTCGCGCCTGGCGCGCCGGGCCTCGGCCTCGCCCCGGGCCCAGATGCTCACGACGCCAACGGCATCACGCCGGCCTCGGGCAACTCCACCCAGACGCTCTCACCCTCGCCGAAGCCGCCGCGCCCGCTGACGATCAGCTCGTGCTCTCGGACGCGCACGCGGGTCTCCACCACCCGACCGAGGTCGCGCACGAACACGACCGTGCCCTCCAGGGCGGCGGAGGCGGGAGCGCGTTGGCGCAGCCTCAGGCTCTCCGGGCGGATCGCCACCGTGAGCTCGCTGCCCGCGCTCGGCAGGGTCGCGTCGGGAGCAACTGGGCTGCGTACGCCTGCCACCTCCACGAGCCCCGCCTCGACCACGCGCGCGGGAAGGAAGTTGTTCGTGCCGACGAAGCCAGCCACGAAGCGGTTCACTGGCCGCCGGTAGATGTCCAGCGGAGGCCCGACCTGCTGGACCCGGTTGTCGCCCATCACGACGACCAGGTCCGCCATGGTCATCGCCTCCTCCTGGTCGTGCGTGACGATGATGGTGGTGATGCCCACGCGACGCTGGAGACGGCGAAGCTCGACCTGCATGCCCTCGCGCAGCTTCGCGTCCAGCGCAGAGAGCGGCTCGTCGAGCAGGAAGAGCGCCGGATCGAGCGCCAGCGCACGGGCCATCGCGACCCTCTGCCGCATGCCGCCCGAGAGCTGTGACACGCGCTTCGAGTCGACGTCAGGGAGCTGCACGAGCTGCAAGAGCTCCTGCGCTCGGGTCAAGCGCTCACGTTTGGCCACGCCGCGGATGCGCAGGCCGTACGCGACGTTCTCGGCCACGCTCAGGTGGGGGAAGAGCGCGTAGGACTGGAAGACCATGCCCACGTCGCGGCGGTGCACGGGGACGTGCGTCAGGTCTCGCTCGCCCAGCAGGACGCGCCCCTCGCTGGGCGTCTCGAGGCCGGCTATGACACGCAGGAGCGTCGTCTTGCCGCAACCGGAGGGGCCGACGAAGCACACCAGCGAACCGCCCGGCACCCTGAGGTCGACGTCTTCGAGGGCCACGGTGGCACCGAAACGCTTACCGAGGCCCTCGATGGTGAGGTCGGGGCGGGGTGCGCTCACGCCGTCGAGGCGGCCGGTCCGCCGGTCGCGGCCCGCGCTCGCAGGATCACGCCAGGTGCCGCTTCAGCGCGTGACGCGCTCGGACCAGACCTGGTTGAGCCAGTCGCCACGCTCGAGGTACATGTCGTAGCGAGGCACGATCGGATCGCCGGCGTCGCTCACCGCGGCGAACTCCTCGTTGCTGAGGTCGAGGAACTCCCGCTCGACCGTGGGTGCAGTGCCTATCATGCGGGCGACCAGGTCCTGGACGCGAGGCTGCGAGAACCAGTCGATGAAGACGTGCGCCTCGTCGACCATGCTCGACGCGCGCGCGATGGCCCACGAACCTGAGTCGAGCACGCCGCCCTCTGCTGGGAAGGTGGAGTGCACGGGGAAGCCGTCGTCCGCGGCGATGCCGGTGACGTCGTGGTAGTACTGCCCCATCGGGATCTCGCCCGACTGCAGCGCCTGCTGGAACTGCCCTTCGTCGCGGTACCAGAGCTGCACGTTGGGTTGCAGCTCGCTCAGCTTCTCAACGACCTCGAGGATCCCCTCTTCCGTGTCGAGGATCTCGGTTCCGCCGAAGAACGTGGCGGCGGTGATCTCGAGGAGGAACGAGTTCTCGGGCAGCGCGAGGAGCCCCAGCGAGTTGGGGTGATCGCCCCAGAGCTCGGCCCAGCTGGTCGGCTCGTCGGGGTAGACGTCGGTGTTCCTCACCAGGGTCACGTACCACGACACGGCTCCCACGCCCACCAGTTCACCGGCCGGGTTGCGGTTGACGAGTGCGGGCCGCACGTACTGGAGGTTGGGGAGCCGCGATTCGTCCAGCGCCACCCAGAGCTCGCTGGTCATGCCGCGCTGCAGGGGCCCTTGCGACATCATCGAGACGTCCGCCGGGGCCTGGTTGGCGCGCGCGGCGGTCTCGAGCTGGACCAGCCAGGCCATGCCGGTTGGGGCGCCGATCGACTCGACCTCGATGCCCGTCTCCTCGGTGAAGAGCGGGAAGATGTGCGCGTCGAAGCTGTCCTGGAAGTAGCCGCCGTACACGGCGACCTTTAGCGCTTGAGCGAAGCCGACGCCGCCGGCGAGGGCGAGCGCGAGGGCCATCAAGACCAGCAGTATGGGGCGCGAGGTGCGAAGGGTCATGTTGGGTTCTCCTTACCGGGTCGTGCTCGTGCCGAGGCATCGAGCCAACACAAACGGGAGAGATTATACACCCGGACCAGCCACGGTGGTGAGTCAGGTCCGAGCGTCCCGGACAGCGGCAGCGAGCCGCCGAACGCCTTCGCGCAAGCCATCGGGTGTAGCGTGCGCGAAGCACAGGCGCATGCTCTGGCTCGTCTGCTCGCTCCCTGACACCGTACCGTCAGCGCTGGTGGGCGAGAAAGAGGACGCCGGAGCGACCTTCACGCCCTTCTCGCGCAGCGACTCCCGGGCCTCGGGTGCGCCCACCGCGAACCCCGGCACGCGCACCCAGAGGAAGTACCCGCCGGCCACGCTCCGGAACTGCGCCTCCGGGAGTTCGCTGCGCAGCGCGCTTGCAAGCGCGTCGTGGCGTTCACGCAGCAGAACCCGCAGGCGCGCGATGTGGTCGCGCAGCGCCCCGCTCCCGACCGCCTCGGCCACAAGCGCCGCCGTGAACGGGTTCATGCCCCCGCCGCTGCGCAGCACGCCGCTCCTCGCGATGCGTGCGAGGTCCTCTTCTGGGCCGTCGATCCAACCGAGCCTCAAGCCGGGCGACAGGACCTTCGA
>SKSV01000044.1 GCA_007122815.1 Trueperaceae bacterium
CGTGACACGACCGTCTCGGACCGCATCGCCATGCGCATCACGGACTCGGACGCCGAGGGCACGCTGGTGCTCAAGGGCGGCGAGCTGGTGCGCGAGGACCGGCGCCTGAAGCAGGCCGGCGTGATCTTCACCGACCTGCGCAGCGCGCTGCGCGATCACGAGGAGCTCGTCCAGAAGCACCTGTACAGCGTGGTGAACGCCGGCGACGGCCAACGCAAGTACGCGGCGCTGAACGCCGCGTTCTGGACCAACGGCACCTTCGTGTACGTCCCCAAGGACGTCGAGGTCGAACTGCCGCTGGGCGCCTTCCACACGGCCGACCGCGGCGGCCTCGCGGGCGGTCGCACGCTGATCGTGGTGGAACGCAACGCCAAGGTCACGTACCTCGACGAGTTCACGTGCGAGCCGCTCGGTGAGCGCCTCGTGAACTCCGGCGTCACCGAGATCGTGCTCGGCGACGGCGCCAAGCTGCGCTACGTCAGCCTGCAGAACTGGAGCCGCGAGGTGGTGCAGCTCAACACGATCCGCGCCCACCTCGCGCGCGACGCGCGCCTGGAGTCGCTCACCGTCTCGCTCGGCGGCGACGCCGCCCGCGTGGAGGCAGAGGTCAGCCTGCAGGGGCCCGGTTCGGAGTCCGAGATGCTCGGCCTGTACTTCGCGGACGAGGGGCAGCACTACAACCAGTACACCGTGCAGCACCACGCGGCGCCTCACGCCCACTCCGACCTGCTCTTCAAGGGCGCGCTGCGCGACGCCAGCAGCGCCGTGTACTCCGGCGTGATCGTCGTCGATCCCGGTGCGCAGAAGACCGACGCCTACCAGACGAACCGCAACCTCCTGCTCGACAACCAGTCGGAGGCCGTCTCGATCCCACAGCTCGAGATCAAGGCCAACGACGTCAAGTGCTCGCACGGCTCCACCACCGGTCCGGTGCCGGAGGACCAGCGCTTCTACTTGATGTCGCGCGGGCTGCGGCCCGAGGTGGCCGAGCACGTGCTCGTCACCGGCTTCCTGTACGAGGTCATGAGCCGGGTCACGCTGCCGAAGGTGGCGCAGTACGTCGAGCGCGTGGTGCAGGCCAAGCTCGGGGTGCCCGGCGTCAAGGAGAAGCTCTGACGTGGGGAGGCACCGTGTCGGCAGCGTCGCCGACTTCTCCGACGAAAGCCTGACGGCGCTCGAGGTCGGCGGACAGGAGCTCGTCCTTGTCCGCCACCAGGGCGCCTGGTACGCCGTCCCCGATCGCTGCACCCACGCCCGCTACCCACTCCACGACGGCAGCCTCGACGACGGGGCCATCGTGTGCTGCCACCACGGGGCGCGCTTCGACCTGGAGACCGGCCGGCCCACCATGCCGGCGATCAAGCCGCTGGCGCGCTACCCGGTCGAGGTGGAAGGCGACGCGCTCTACGTGACGCTCCCGTAGGTCCCGCCGCGCGGGGTCAGCGCGATCCCACGGCCCTCCGAGGCCGCGAACGAACCGGGACCGCCCTCACCCTGCGCCGTCCCACGACACCACGACGCGGGCCTGGACGTGGTCCGGCGCCAGGCCCTCGCTCGTCTTGAAGGTGAGACCGACGCGATCGGTCGGGAGTCCGACCAGGTCGGCGACGGTGCCGGCGATCGCGTCGCGGTGCTTCCCCAGCTTCGGTTCGTCCAGTGTCACGACGGCGACCACCTGCGTGAGGCGCGCCGAGCGTGCGACCGTTCGCACCATGTCGAGCGCCCCCTGCAGGATCGGCGTCGAGTCCATGTCGTCGAAGGCGGGATCGCTGTCCGGGAAGTGGGCACCGATGTCCCCCAGGGCGAAGCTGGACAGGACCGCGTCGGCGAGGGCGTGGATCAGCACGTCGCCATCGGAGTGCGCGTCGGCGCCGCGTGGTGCGTCGGGGATCGACACGCCGCCGAGGACGAGGCGTCGGCCAGGAGCGAGTCGATGCGAGTCTTCGCCGAAACCGATCCGGAGCGCTTGCACGAACGCATCATCGCAGACGCTGCGCTCGCGTGCATCCGGGCGCCGCCGGTTGCGCCCCGCCCGCGGCTCGTGGGAGCATCGGCGGCGTGACCTACCCCCTGGGCGTGCTCACCCTGATCGCCATCACCGTCGTCTGGGGAACCACCTTCGTGATCGTCAAGGGGTCGCTCGAGACGATCCCGGTCTCGCTGCTCTTGGCGCTTCGCTTCTCGCTCGCGGCGGCCGCGTTCGCGTTCGTGCGCTTCGACCGGCGCGCGCTCACACCGGCCCTCTGGCTCGGGCTGCTCGCCTTCGCGGGCTTCGCCACGCAGACGATGGGGCTGTCGATCACCAGTGCCTCGCGCTCCGCCTTCATCACCGGCCTGGCGGTGGTGCTGACGCCGCTCGTGGCGGCGGTCTGGTTCCGGCAGCGCATCGCGCCGCGCGTCTACCTCGCCAGCCTCGTCGCGGTCGTCGGCCTCGCGTTGCTCACGCTGCGCGGGGGCGAAGGCGAGGGGCTCAACGGCGGCGACGTCTGGACCCTCGGAACCGCCCTCGCCTACGCCGTGTACATCGTCTACCTCGGCCAGGTCGCCACCCGGGCGAGCGTCCCCGCCCTGGCCGGCATGCAGCACCTGCCCATGGCCCTCTTGGCGTGGCTGTGGGCGGCCCCCGAACTGGGTGCGCTGGCGCACGTCCCGCTGCAGACGTACCTGGCGATCGCCTACCTGGCGCTGGTGGCGACGGCGCTCGTGGCGGTGCTTCAGGTCGCCGCGCAACGGGTCGTGCCCGCCGCCGTGGCGGCCATCGTGTTCGTGCTCGAACCGGTCTTCGCCGCCCTGTTCGCGTGGTGGCTTGCGGGCGAGACGCTCGGACCGGCGGGCTGGGCGGGCGGGCTCTTGGTGGTGCTGGCGATGATGGTGGCCGAGCTGCGCTTTCGAGCTCGCGGTGGGCGGACGCGGGCGGGACCGACGTGAGTGCGTGAGCGGCAGGGGCGTGTCGCCACGCCGCACGTGCGCCCCGGTGCGAGCCGTCGGCGTGAGACGATGGTCTCGACATGGGCGAGCCCGAAGCGCGCGCGCTACGGCCCAAGCACCACCGCAGGGTGAGCCCTGCGCGCGCCGTGGTGCTCGCGTTCGTGCTCGCGATCGTCCTGGGCACGGTGTTGCTGCGGTTGCCGATCGCGCATGCGCCGGGCGAGGCGCACGGTTGGCTGACGGCGCTCTTCACGGCCACCAGCGCGGTGTGCGTGACGGGCCTGGTCGTGGTCGACACGGGTGCCGACTGGAGTCCCTTCGGCCAGGCAGTCATCGCGCTGCTGATCAAGGCGGGTGGCCTCGGCATCCTGTCGCTCGGTGCCCTGGTCGCGTTGGCGACGGGCCGGCGCATGGGCTTCGGGGAGCGGCAACGGCTCCAGATGCAGGCCAACGCGCTGAGCGTCGGCGGCATCGTCAGGTTCGTGCGTGGGCTCCTGCTGTTCACGACCAGCGCCGAGGCGGTCGGGGCGTTGGCGCTGTGGC
>SKSV01000073.1 GCA_007122815.1 Trueperaceae bacterium
AGACGCCGTGCGGGGTGCCGCCGGTGTTGGCCCCCAGAGCGCGCATGCCGCCGACGAGCACGGTCATCTCCGGCGCCGTGAGGGTGAGCAGCTGCGCCTTGTCGATCAGCAACTCCTCGGCCGACAGCGTGTAGCGGCCCTTCTGGTAGTTGCGGAAGCCGTCGGCGATGGGCTCGAGCACCTCGAACGCCTCGGTGTCGGTCTGCTCTTGCGTCGCGTCGGTGCGACCCGGGCGGAAGGGCACGGTGATCTCGACTCCGCCGTCCCTGGCGGCTCTCTCGACGGCCGCGCAGCCGGCGAGCACGATCAGGTCGGCGAGCGAGATCCGCTTGCCCCCCTGCTGCGCGGCGTCGAACTCGCGCTTGACGTTCTCGAGCACGCCAACCACCCTCGCCAGGCGTTCCGGTTCGTTCGCCTCCCAGTCCCTCTGGGGAGCGAGGCAGATCCGTGCGCCGTTCGCACCACCGCGCTTGTCGGAGCCGCGGAAGGTCGAGGCCGACGCCCAGGCAACGAACACGAGGTCGGCGACCGACAGGCCGGCGTCCAGCACCTTCGCCTTCAGCGCCGCCACGTCCTGCTCGTCGACCAGAGGGTGGTCCACGGCGGGCACGGGGTCCTGCCAGATGAGGTCTTCGGAGGGCACCTCCGGGCCGAGGTAGCGCGAGCGCGGTCCCATGTCGCGGTGAGTGAGCTTGAACCAGGCGCGCGCGAAGGCGTCGGCGAGCTCCTCGGGGTGTTGGTGGAAGCGCCGGGAGATCTTCTCGTAGATCGGGTCCATGCGCAAGGAGAGGTCGGTGGTGGCCATCATCGGCGCGTGGCGTTTGTTGGGATCGAACGCATCGGGCACCGTGTCGGCCGCGGCCGGGTCGGTGGGCGTCCACTGCCAGGCGCCGGCGGGGCTCTTGGTCAGCTCCCACTCGTAGCCGAAGAGGGTGTCGAAGTAGCTGTTGTCCCACGCTATGGGCGTGGGCGTCCAGGCGCCCTCGAGGCCGCTGGTGATGGTGTCGGCGCCTTTGCCGCTGCCATGGCGGCTCGTCCATCCGAGGCCTTGTTCGGCGAGGCCGGCAGCCTCGGGCTCGGGGCCGACGAGCGCGGCGTCGCCCGCGCCGTGCGTCTTGCCGAAGGTGTGGCCGCCGGCGATCAGGGCGACGGTCTCCTCGTCGTTCATCGCCATGCGCGCGAAGGTCTCGCGGATGTCCTTGGCCCCGGCCACTGGGTCGGGCTGCCCGTTCGGGCCTTGGGGGTTCACGTAGATCAGGCCCATCTGCACGGCGGCGAGGGGGTCCTCCAGATCGCGCTCGCCCGAGTACCGCTCGTCACCGAGCCACGTTGACTCCTTGCCCCAGTAGACGTCCTGCTCGCTTTCCCAGACGTCCTCGCGGCCGCCGGCGAAGCCGAACGTCTCGAAGCCCATCGACTCCAGGGCGACGTTGCCGGTCAGGACGATCAGGTCGGCCCAGGAGATGGCGTTGCCGTACTTGCGCTTGATCGGCCACAGCAGCCGCCGCGCCTTGTCGAGGTTGGCGTTGTCCGGCCAGCTGTTCAGCGGCGCGAAGCGCTGCGTGCCGGTCGACGCGCCGCCGCGTCCGTCACCGGTTCGGTACGTGCCGGCGCTGTGCCAGGCCATGCGGATGAAGAGCGGCCCGTAGTGCCCGTAGTCTGCCGGCCACCAGTCCTGGGAGTCCGTCATGAGCGCGTGGAGGTCGCGCTTGACGGCCGCCAGATCCAGCTCGGAGAACGCTTTCGCGTAGTCGAAACCTTCGTCCATGGGGTTCGACAGCGAGGAGTGCTGGCGGAGGATGCTCAAGTTCAACTGGTTGGGCCACCAGTCGCGGTTGGATCGGGCGCTCGCGGTGCTGCTGCCGTGCATCGGACAGGTAGGTTCTTCGATCACGTTCACTCCTATCGTCGCTGTGGACCCTCGGGGGCCCGCAGATGGCCTCGCAGGCCGGCGGGCAGAGATCAGGCGCGGCCCTCGCCGCGCAGCCTGCTCAGGATACGCCGGCTCGCGCTGCCGTCGTGCCACGCGTGGAACGGCACGCCGGTCCCGCTCGCCCAGGACCGGCGCCTCATGACATCGGGACGCCCCTGCTTGCATCCTGGCACGGACTCTGGCCGTCGGGCGCTTGGTGCCCGCGACGGTCGGAAGGAGGGTGACCGTGATGGACCCGTGCCCCAGGAGCGCCTTGTTCTCATCGGCCGTTGCACTGCTCGTCGTGACGTCGTTCGCCCTCGCGCACCCCGACGAGCTGGTCGTGGACGGGACGCTGCAGCTCGCACCGGGCGAGACGGTGGAGTTCTCGGTGCCCGTTCACTACCACCGGCTCGTCGCGACGTACCGGCTCCACGATCCTGCGTCGGAGGGTGTGACGCTCACCGTCGCCGATGCGCGCGGCCGACTCACGGCAGACCATGAAACCCCCTTGGGAACAGCGGAGTTCACGGCTCCGCTGCGCGGAGAAGGGAGGCTCCATCACCTCATCGAGTGCTGCTTCGCGGTCGATTACGCGGACTTCGAGGTGCGGCTCCGCAACGACGGTGGCGCGCCGGCCGCACTTGACCTGCGGGCTTGGATCGTGCACGACGAGTTCGCGGTGGTCGTGCACCGGGCCGAGGGCGGAGCGCTGGAGGTGCCGCTCGTCGCCTTCCTGGGCGTTGGTGTGGTCGCCGCGATGGTGAGCTTACGCCAACGCAGACGTGAGGGCCGCGACCTGGCCGGGCCTGACGTCCAGGAGTCGGTGCGGGGCGCCGTGACGCTCGGGTGGAGCATGGGGCTGTTCGTCTGGGCCTGCCTGATGGCCCTGGGGCTCGGCGTGGCCGGTGCTTCGCGCTACGGTACCGGTCTCGTGGACGGCGTCATGGCGATCATGGCCGACGTGCCTGTCCCGGGCGGTCCGTTCGGCTCGCGAGCGGCGACGGTGATGGGGGTGCTGATGCTGGTCTGGCTTACGTCCATCGCGCTCTGGATCAGAAGCGTGCAGCTCGGCGCGCACCGCGCTTCCGCCTGGCCGAGCCGCTTGGGCATGGCGTTGGCGGTGGTGAGCCTCTGTTCGGGTGTGGCGATGGGCTGGACCTACGGGTCTTGGGTGGTCCCCATCGTTCTCGGGCTCGTGCTCGCGGTTCCGCTCGCGCTGAGTTCGCTCTCGGTGTCGAGGCGTCTCGCCTCCGCCCCAGCCGCCCCAGCAACGTCCTAGCCCCACCGGAGCGCCCCAACGCCAGCCTCACCGGGGGCCCCGCCGATCCTGGCTCGTGTGGCCAAGGCCGCCGCTCACGGCGCCGGACATGACGAACTCAGCTCTGCTCCCGGACCGAAACGGCCGCGTGCGGGCCGTGCGGGTCGTCGGCCGGGTACGCTGACCCCCTGCACGCCACTTCGGGTGGGGAGGAGGCCAGAGCATGAGTGAGGGTCGGGGCAGGAGCGACGGCTGGCGTGACGTGGTGGCCTCGGCGCTCGCGTGGGAGCAGGCTCA
>SKSV01000407.1 GCA_007122815.1 Trueperaceae bacterium
GAGCCCTTCACCACCTCCTCGTGCTCGGCGGGTCTGGCCAACGTCACGAACCCCATGCTGCGAGCGTAGCAGCGACCGGAGGCTAGGGCGCTGCGTGCTAGACTCCGCGCCATGTGCGGCGCCACCGCACGGCCCGGAGATGCCATGCCTCTGACGCTCTACAACTCGCTCAGCCGCTCCTTGGAGCAGTTCGAGCCTCTCGTGCCCGGCCGCGCCGGCATCTACGTCTGCGGGCCCACCGTCTACTCCGAACCGCACGTGGGCCACGCACGCGGGCCCGTCGTGTTCGACGTGCTCCGGCGCTGGTTGGAACGTCAGGGCTTCACGGTCCGCTACGTCGTCAACATCACCGACGTCGGTCACCTGACCGACGACGCGGACGACGGCGAGGACAAGCTCGCCAAGCGCGCGCAGCTCGAGCGTCTCGAGCCCATGGAAGTAGCCGAGAAGTACTTCTGGGCTTACTTCGACGCCATGGACCGCCTCGGCGTGCGGCGGCCCAACATCGTGCCGCGCGCGACCGGCCACGTCACCGAGCAGATCGCTCTCACCGAGACGCTGCTCGAGCGCGGCCTCGCCTACGAGTCGAACGGCAGCGTCTACTTCGACGTCTCAGGGTGGGACGATTACGGTCAGCTCTCGGGCCGCGACCCGAGCGAGCTGGTCGAGGGAACGCGTGTGGAGGTCCGCAGCGACAAGCGTGACCCGCGCGACTTCGCGCTCTGGAAACGCGCCGACCCGGAGCACATCATGCGCTGGCCGAGCCCGTGGGGCGAAGGCTTCCCGGGTTGGCACGTCGAGTGCTCGGTGATGAGCACCAAGTACCTAGGGGACGAGTTCGACATCCACGGCGGCGGCCTAGACCTGGTCTTCCCGCACCACGAGTGCGAGCTCGCGCAAGCGCGCGGCGCCGGTAAGCCCTTCGCGCGTTATTGGCTGCACTGGAACATGTTGACCCTGAGCGGCGAGAAGATGTCGAAGTCCAAGGGGCACGTGGTCGACCTCGCCAGCCTGTTCGAGTTGGTCGACCCGATGGTCTTGCGCTTCCACCTGCTGCGCTCGCACTACCGCTCGCTCTCGGACTTCGCGGACGAGGCCGTGCAGGCCTCAGCGGCGGGCCTGCGGCGCCTGCGCAGCGCTTACGCCTCCTGGCCGGCCACGGCCGGCGCGGGCACACCGGCCGAAGCCTGGTCGGAGGCGCGCGCACGTTTTGCTGCCGCGATGGACGCCGACCTGAACACTCCCGAAGCGATCGCGGTGCTGTTCGACGTGGCGCGAGACGCCAACAAGGCGCGAGACGCCGGCGACTTCGGTTGCGCGGCCGCTGCGCGGGCTCTCTTCGACGAGCTGCTCGCCGGGGTGCTCGGTGTGGACGTCGCCGGTCCAGGTGGAGACGACTCGGAGCTGCTCGAGAGCGTGGTCGGCTTGCTGTTGGAGCAACGCGAAGAGGCGCGCAGGCGCCGCGATTTCGCCGCAGCCGACGCCATCAGGGAGCGTCTGGCAGAGCTCGACTTGAGCGTGGAGGACACACCGGAGGGACCGCGCTGGCGTAGGTCCGTCTGAGCTGGCCTCGGCCCCAGCCGCACTGAGCACGGCAGAAGCCGAGCGCGGCCGAATCACCGCGTTCTGCCACGGCAGGCTGTCTCGGTAGATGGAGCGTTCGCAGCGACCCGCGCTCGAAGACGAGCTGCTGGCTCTGCTGGCGCTGACGCTAGTGCCGGGTCTGGGGTCGGCTAGCGTCCGCGCCTTGCGGGAGCGGCACGGCTCGGCGGTGGGCGCGTTGGCCGCCGCTCCCGAGGGTTGGTCTGGGCTGCCGTGTCGTCGGGTCGCGAGCGAGCTCGCTGGCAACGCCGACCTCCGCGCGGCGCAGCGGGAGCTGGAGCGCGCCGCTAGGATCGGCGCCTGGCTCCTGCACGACGGCGATCCGCGCTACCCCGAGCACTGGCGATCCTTCTCCGAACTGCCGCCGCTGCTCTACGTCCGGGGAGCCTGGCCTGACGGGCTGCAGTCTTGGCCGCCGGCGGCCGTCGCCGTCGTGGGGAGCCGCCGGGCGAGCACGGCCGCGGTCACCTTCTCGTTCGACCTCGGCAACGCGCTCGCGCGAGCCGGCGCCGTGGTGGTCTCGGGGTTGGCGTACGGGGTGGACGCCGCCGCGCACGAGGGGGCGCTGGCGGCGGCCAGCGCGGGCGCGCCCGCGTTGGCGGTGGTGGCTAGCGGCGTCGACAGGCCGGGACCAGCCGGCAACGCACCTTTGGCGCGCGCCATACTGGCCGCGGGAGGAGCTGTGCTCAGCGAAGCACCGATCGGGCACACCCCCGCGAGGGGTGACTTCCCGCGCCGGAACCGCTTGGTGGCGGCGCTAGCGCGCGCGGTGGTCGTGGTGGCGGCAGGCGAGGCTTCGGGCGCTCACCTGACGGCCGGTCACGCAGCGCGCTTCGGCCGCGACGTCTTCGTCTGCCCGGCGCACCCTTGGGACGAGCACATGGCGGGCAACCTGGCGCTGCTGCGCGACGGCGCGGCACCGCTTTGCAGCGTCGCGGAGGCACCGACGCTCCTAGGCTTCAGCGGAGGACCACACGAAGGGGCACACGACGCGCTCCCCGCGCGGGTACCCAGCGAGCTCGTCTGGGCCTGGGAGGCGCTCTCGGGCTCGCCGCTGGTTCTCGACGAGCTCGTCGCGCGCAGCAACAGGGGCGTCGCCGAGACCCTGGTCGCGCTCGAGAGGCTGGTGGCGCTGGGAGCTTGCGAGGTCGACGGATCGAGACGGTACCGGAGGCAGCCGACGGCGGTGAACGTGTCTTGACGAAACGGGGATGAACGTCTGGTGAGGGATTGGGAGCTACGCTTCTCGACACTCTCGCGCCGCGCTGGTACGCTGAAAGCCGCAAGCAGACTGGACCTTCCGCTTCGGTGGGCAACGCCCGCGAGGGGGCGCGTGGAGCCGGTCGGCGCTGCAGGGATGGAAGGAGAACCATCGTGAAGAAGATCCTCATCGCGTTCCTCGTGCTCGCCCTCACTACGGGCGCGGCCCTGTCTCAGGGCCTCACCGTCTGGACCACTTTCGGTGACGAGACCCTCGAGTGGTTGCAGGGCGAAGCGGCCAGCTTCGGCTCCGTGTTCGGTGTCGAGACGAACGTCGTGCGCTTCGACATCACCGAGCTGCAACAGCAGGCGCTGTTGGCTGCCCCACAAGGCCAAGCCGGCGACCTGTTCGTCGGGATCCCGCACGACCAGATCGCGGGCCTCGCGCTGGGCGGCATAGCGGACGACATCGCCTCGCTGGCGACGACGGCCTACCTGGAGGACCTGAACGAGCAAGCGCGCTTTGCGTACACCTTCCGCGGCCGCCTTATCGGTCTACCGATGTTCGTCGAGGGCCCGGCGCTGATCGTGAACAACGATCTCGTCGAGACCCTGCCGGCGACGTACGAGGAGATGATCGAGCTGGCGC
>SKSV01000183.1 GCA_007122815.1 Trueperaceae bacterium
AACAGGATCGGGAGGAACACGTAGGAGACGAAGTCCACCACGTTGTCGAGCAACGGCCCATCGATGTGCGGCACCGTCTGTGCGACGCGGTGCTTCCGCGCCAGCGCACCGTCGGTCGCGTCGATCAGCAGCGTGATCGCCATCGCCACGAGCGCGAGTTCGTAGCGTCCGTCGAGGATCCACTGGACCGCGAGGACCACGAAGAGGAGCGTCGAGGTCGTGTACAGATGAACGAGGTAACCGCGCGCTGTGGACGGGGACATGGGCCTCCTGGCACGAATGGTCGCCGAGTCGTCGCCGGTCGCGTGGGCGTCGCAGGGCGCCGACCCGTCAGGATACCCGGGATCGCACGGGACGGCCGTGGGCTGGAGGCGTCAGCGCTGCGCGCTGGGCCGAGGCCGACGACTCTTGCCCGTCCCCGACGAGACGCCTGCGGATGTTGCGTGCGCGGGATCCGCAAGCGCTCCATCCAGACGAAGTTGGGTCCTGCCGGTTGGGGCGACTGGGATCGAAGCAGAGACCGCGTGACTCCCAGGCACAGGAATGCTCATCAGGCACGCTGCAGCGAGTACCAAGAGCTCTCCCAGACGACGTTCGCGGTGCCCTGTGGCACTCGGGGAGGGCTCTGAGGGGACGTGTGTATCATGCCGCCATGAAGCCAATGGAGCACAGGAGTGCGTTGTCCACGGCGTCGGTGGCGGAGCTCCCGGTGGGATGCCCTGCGGACGGGCGGGGAGCTTGCGGCTGCCAGGCGGGTCAGGGAAGGTTCAGTTCGGCGGTCGGTGGGCTGTTGGGTTGGTCGGAACGCGGGGACACCCGATGAGCGACCGGGACAGGAACGAGATTCCTGACGCGAAGGCAGCGGATGTGGAGGATCTGAACCAGGAGCGCTACGAGCTGCTCCAACGTCTGGAGGGCTGGCTGGAAACGCCGATGCTCGTGCTCGCCTTCGTGTGGCTGGTGCTGTTGGTCGCGGAGTTGACGCGAGGCGAGAGCCAGCTGTTCTTCCTTCTCGGCACCATCATCTGGGTCGTCTTCATCATCGACTTCGCTGTGAAGATGATCCTGGCCCCGGACAAGGTCGCCTACCTGAAGGGGAACTGGCTGACGGCCATCTCGCTGCTGATCCCTGCACTGCGGCTCTTCCGCGTCTTCCGTGCGCTGCGGATCCTCCGCCTGGCCCGTACGGGGCGGGGCTTGCGGCTGGTGCGTGTCGTCAGCTCGGCGAATCGCGGGATGAAGGCGCTGGGCGGGAGCCTGAGTCGGCGGGGCTTCGGGTATGTGATCACCCTCACCGTGCTCGTCACGTTCGCCGGCGCGGCCGGAGTGTACGCGTTCGAGAACGAGGTGCCCGGCGGCCCGAAGAGCTACGTCGAGTCGCTCTGGTGGACGGCCATGATCATGACGACGATGGGCTCGCAGTACTGGCCAGAGACGGCCGAGGGGCGTGTCCTGTGCGTCTTCCTGGCGCTCTACGCCTTGAGCGTCTTCGGCTACGTGACGGCGGCGCTCGCCACCTTCTTCGTCGGCCGCGACGCCGATAGCGTCGACGCCGAGTTGGCAGGGGCCAAGCAACTGGCCGTGCTCCGGGATGAAGTGATCGCCTTGCGCGACGAGATCCGCGCACTGTCGCACCAAGTGCCGGGGGTGTGAGTCATCGGGCACGGTCGGGCTCGAGGCGGTGATCGACAGTTTCAGCGACTCGACGGCGGTACTGCTGCCAACGCCTCGATCCGGGCGCTCACCTCACCAGAGACGACGCCACCATGGAAGCAGATCACCGACTCGATGTCGAGTTCGGCAAACCTCGCAAGGGAGGCTAAAGCCAACTCCATGTCGTCTGTTACGGGCGCTGGTGGCCCGAATAACGTCCCGTCTTCGGTCCTGAGCGCGTCACCGGCAACGAGGACCTTGTAGCGGCGAAGGTAGAAGCTGGTGTGGTCCGGGGTGTGTCCGGGCGTTGAGATCACTGTGATCCCGCCACAATAGGGGAGTCGTTGCCCGTCGACGACCGTCGTGTCGACGCGAACGCGCGGTCGCGACTCGAGCCGAGCTCTCACAGAAGGTCGCTGATCCTCGGGCACCGCGGCAATGGCCGCGGCGATGCGCTCCGGTGTCATCTTCGTGAGGCGCTTCTCGCCCTCGACGTATGGCTTCGTGAGTACATGCGTGATGACCTCGGGCGACGTCGTGCATGCACGCACGACGTCCGGCAGACTCCCGATGTGATCCATGTCCTGGTGTGTGATGATGATCCTGTCGACGCCATCGAGTTCGATACCGATGGTACCCGCGGCCGCAGTGAGCTCCGGCAGTCGGCCGGGCAGACCGGTATCGAAGAGGATGACGTCATCGTCGTCCCACAGAAGTGTTGGAGAGAAGACCCCAGAACGTTCGACGATGTCGAGTGTAGCGAGGCCAGCGCGGATGATCATGAACGCTCCCCCAATGGGCCACGATACTCCGCCAGCGCGGCCGCCGTCCGTCAGGCTCGCCGCTGCGCAGTGGCGAGGGCGGTGGGCCAGTTTCGGGGCAGCAGTCGCGCCGGCATTGGCGAGCGGCGCTGGCGCGTTCGAGCTGCTGGTACCGCTGGACGCCGAGGTGCCGCCACCGGGGTGTAGGCACGACCCGGCCAGCGGGCAGGACAGCGGTTCACGCGTGCAGCACGCGTGAACCACCCACCTCTTGGACCTGCCAACGGTCGAACCGACCAACCGTGCTTTCACGGGCCGTCGCGACGCGCCCATCATCCGTGGGCGGAGAAGAGATGGCGCGTGGCACGACGTGACCTGGGCAACGCGGTTGGTCCCAGGGGCGTGTACTGTCAGCAGACGTGTACGGTACGCCGAAGGGAGAAGACCTTGAGAAACGCGTGGAAGCTTCTGTCGACACTGGTGCTAGCGCTGTTCATCGTTGCGTGCGGGCCAGCAGGTGAGACTGTGACGCCGGACGCGATCGTCACCGCGGAACTCGCAGGTGAGAACGAGGTACCTGCGGTGGCAACGACGGGCAGCGGTGAAGCCACCGCGACCCTGACCGGTTCGACGCTCGTCGTCGACGGTTCGTTCGACGGTTTGATGAGCGACCTCGTGGTGATTGCGGGCTCCTCGGCTCACATCCATCAGGCCGCGGCCGGCTCGAACGGCGGCGTGGTCTTCGGCCTCGACGTCGTCAGCACCGACCAGCGCAGCGGCACGTTGAGCGGTGAGTTCGATCTCACTGAGGCGGAGCGCGAGGCCTTCCTGGACGGCGAACTGTACGTGAACGTCCACACGGTGGGTAACGGATCCGGCGAGCTCCGCGCCCAGTTGGTCGACGACGCTCCGACCTTCGCGGCCGTGGACCGCGTGTTCGACGGCCTCTTGCTCGGCGAGAACGAGGTCGACGAGCCCGTTGTGACTGCTGCCAGCGGCCGGGCGACCGGAGTGTTGCGGACCGAC
>SKSV01000024.1 GCA_007122815.1 Trueperaceae bacterium
CGGCGGGTGGAAGCGGGTCTGGAGCTCTCGTTGGAGGAGGCCTTCCACGGAGGCGTCAAGAAGCTCAGGGTGGGTGACGCCTCGCTGGACGTCACGGTCCCGGCAGGCGTGCGCGACGGCGCGAGGTTGCGGTTGCGCGACCAAGCTCCGGGCGGCGGAGACCTGCTGCTGGTCGTCAAGCACCGTCCAGACCCCCGCTTCCGACTAGAAGGCGACGACCTTCACGTTCGCGTCGACGTAGCCGATCACGTGGCCGTCCTGGGTGGCCAGGTGCGCGTACCCACCCTCGACGGCCCGGTGGACATGAGCCTTCCGCCGGGAACACAATCCGGTCGCAGGCTCCGCTTGCGTGAGCGAGGTTGGCACCGCAAAGGTGGCGGGCGCGGTGACGCCGTGGCCGCGGTCCGGGTGGTGATCCCCGAGCGACCCAGTCCCGCTCAGCGCGAGTTGTACGAGAGCTTGCAGGCCCTCGCGGATGAGCACGCGACGGCATCCTCCTGAACCGGGCGGTAACCGCGCGGTAACCGCTCGTGAACGATCTCGGTGGTACCGTGCCGCATGAACCTGACCCGACGCCGTCTCGCGCCATGGCTGGCATTGCTGGCCACACTCGCCCTGAGCTTGCCAGCCACCACAGCCGCCCAGACCGACGACCCGGTTCTCATCGAGTTGGGCGGTACTCGCGAGCGACTGAGCTTCGTCCTGGAGCGCTTCGAGATCGCCGTACGCGGTGTAGCGGCCAACCAGGGCATGGCCTACTCGCCCGAGCTCTTCGCCCAGCTCTACGAGTTCCTGCCTTCCTTCCTCGAGCAGCGCGTCAGCGAGCTCGTGTTGCTTGACTACGCCCGCACGCGCGGTTTGAGCCTGCCAGAGGGTCGCGTCGACGAGGTCGTCGCTGGAGTCAGAGCGAACACCGGCGACGACGATACCGTCTTCGTGGCGCTCCTGGAGGAGGCCGGCTTCCGCGACGAGGCGCACCTGCGCGAGCTCATCGAGGAGTCGGAACTCGTCCAGGCCGCCTTCGAAGCCATCCGCGACGGAGTGCAGGTCGGCGACGACGAGGTTCGCGTCGCCTACCAGGCAGACCGGCAGCGCTTCGTGGAGCCTGAACAGGTCTGCGCCAGGCACATCCTCGTTGCCGAGCTCGAGGAGGCCGAGGAGTTGGCCGACGCCCTCAGGGAAGGGGCCGACTTCGGGGAGCTTGCTCGCGAGGCATCGATCGACACTGGTTCGGCCGAACGTGGAGGCGAACTAGGCTGCCTGCCGCAAGGCGCCACCGTTCCTCCCTTCGACGAGGCGGTCTTCGGAGCCGAGATCGGCGAGTTGACTGGCCCGGTGGAGACCCAGTTCGGTTACCACCTACTGGTGGTGGACGAGAGGTTGGAAGCGCGCCAGCAGCCCGTAACCGAGGTGCGCGACCAGATCGAGCGGGAGTTGCGCGCTGAGAGAGCCGATCTGGCGCTCGAACGCTACCTGGAGATCGCCAACGTGCGCGTGTACCCCGAGCGCATCCCGGAGCTGAGCCCAGACGACCCAGAAGAGGATTGAGGCCCGGTCACGAGGTCAACAGCCCGAGTGAGTGGCGGACCTGCTCAGCGAAGCGCGCGTGGAGGCCTCAGGGCGCCAGGCGTCGCCGGCGCCACCCCCTCCCCTCACGCTCGTACACGAAGCGGTCGTGCAGCCGCGAGCGCCGGCCCTGCCAGAACTCGAGCACTTGAGGGGTGACCGCGAAGCCGCCCCAGTAGGGTGGCAGCGGCACCTCGCTCGACGCGAAGCGCTCTTCGGCCTCGGCCAAGCGCTTCTCTAGCACCGTGCGGTCGGAGAGTGCCCGGCTCTGCGGTGAGGCCCAGGCACCCAGCTGGCTGCGTCGCGAGCGTGTGGCGAAGTACGCTGCCGCTACGTCCCGTGGTACGGGGGTGGCGCGCCCCTCGACCCTGACCTGTCGGTGCAGGGGCGGCCACCAGAAGAGCAGCGCACAGCGCGGGTCTGCCGCTAGGTCCAGCGCCTTGCGGCTCTCCAGGTTGGTGTAGAACACGGCCCTATCCGGGTCTAGGTCGCGCAGTAGCACCATGCGGGTGCCCGGAGCCCCGTCCGGTCCGATCGTGGTCAGCGACATGGCGTTGGGCTCGCTCACGCCCGCAGCGTGCGCCTCCTCGAGCCAGACGCTCAGCTGTTCCATGGGGTGCTCGTGCAGGTCGTCTTCTTGCAGCGGTTCATCCGCGTAGTCGGCGCGAAGGTATGCCAGATCCATGACGCAGTCTACGCGCATGTGTATGGTCCACCATGATCGAGAGCACGAACCGCTTGGCCACGTCGGCGAGCCCCTACCTCCGCCAGCACGCCCATCAGCCGGTGGCCTGGCGGCCGTGGAGCGAGGAGGCCTTCGCCGAGGCTCGCGAACGCGACGTCCCGGTCCTGGTCTCGATCGGCTACGCGGCTTGCCACTGGTGCCACGTGATGGCGCACGAGTCCTTCGACGATCCAGACGTCGCCAAGGTCATGAACGAGCACTTCGTCAACGTCAAGGTGGACCGCGAGGAACGTCCCGACGTGGACGCTGTCTACATGAGCGCGGTGCAAGCCCTTACCGGGAGCGGCGGTTGGCCGATGACGGTGGTGACCACCCCAGACGGCCGCCCCTGGTTCGCTGGCACGTACTTCCCGCCGGACGACCGCCACGGGCTCCCAGGGTTCCGACGCGTGCTAGACGCACTGCGGGCGACCTGGAGCGAGCGGCGTGACGAGGTGTCCCGCTCTGCGGAGCAGATCACCGCACACCTCTCCCAGGTCAGTATGGGCCCTGACGGGCCGACCCTCACGAGCGCTGCTCCCGCCATCGCGCTGAGCGCCCTGAGGCGCGGCTTCGACTCGGCGCATGGCGGGTTCGGAGGCGCTCCGAAGTTCCCTCCGCATACGACCCTACGGTTCCTCATGGAAGCTCCGACAGGCGCCGATGCCGCCGAGGGCGAGCCGGCGGCCGAGGACATGCTCCGGCTCACGCTTCGCGGCATGACAGACGGTGGGATCCACGATCAGCTTCTCGGCGGGTTCGCCCGCTACTCCGTCGACGCAGCCTGGCTTGTACCGCACTTCGAGAAGATGCTCTACGACAACGCCCTGCTGCTACCGATACTGGCTCGCTCAGGCGCGCGCTTCGGCGATGAGCGCCTTACCGAGGCGGCCGAGGGCGTGCTGGGCTGGGCGCTGGACACGATGCGGCTGGACGGAGTCACTTTCGCGGCCTCGCAGGACGCCGACAGCGAGGGCGAGGAGGGGCGCTTCGCGACCTTCACGCCCCGCGACCTCGAGGCGGCCCTGAGCGGTCCTGACGAGATCGCCTTGGCGCGGGCCCTGTACGGCATCGACGAGGTCGGGCAGGTCGAGGGGCGCTCGGTCCCGGTGTTCCGCGCTCTGGAGCACCCTGCGGTGCGCTC